>CAZRXJ010000086.1:0-7367 GCA_964604025.1 uncultured Saprospiraceae bacterium
GAATCAATGATTGAACCGTTTATCGTAGGTGAATCAGTGAAGATTATTGATGGACCATTCAACGAGTTTGTCGGAGATATAAAAGAGGTTAACGAAGAAAAGAAAAAATTAAAAGTAATTGTAAAAATTTTCGGCCGAGGTACTGAAGTTGAATTGAACTTCATGCAGGTTGAAAAACAAGGATAAATTATGGCTAAGGTTGTAGAAACGTATGTAAAACTTCAGGTAAGAGGTGGACAAGCAAATCCAGCTCCACCAGTTGGTCCAGCCCTTGGAGCTAAGGGACTTAATATCATGGAGTTTTGTAAAAGATTCAATGCTCGTACTCAGGATAGTCCAGGAAAATTAATACCTGTTGTTATTACAGTGTATCAAGACAAGTCTTTTGATTTTATCATTAAGACACCACCGGCAGCGGTACAATTGTTGGAAGCAGCTAAATTGAAAAAAGGATCACCTGAATCTAATAGAACTAAAGTAGGTTCTGTGACATGGGATCAAGTAAAAACAATTGCTGAAGGAAAGATGGTAGATCTTAACGCATTTACAATCGAATCAGCTATGAAGATGGTCGCCGGTACTGCAAGAAGTATGGGCGTTACGATCAAAGGCCAAGCACCTTGGGCTACAGCTGAAGAAGCATAACATTTTATTTTATAACTAAGGGAGTGCGCATCCAGCGTGACGTTAGCACCTTAAAATTTTTTAAAATGCCAAAAATTTCTAAAAAGAGAAAGGCAGCTCTTGAAAAACACGACTTAGAGAAAGCTTACGCTTTAGATGATGCTATGGGTGTCATTAAAGATGTCAATACTACTAAGTTTGATGCATCGGTCGATCTTCACATAAGACTTGGTGTAGATCCTAAAAAAGCAGATCAGGGTATTAGAGGTACCGTATCTCTTCCAAATGGTACAGGTAAATCAAAAACCGTATTGGTTCTTTGTACTCCTGACAAAGAGAAAGAAGCGCTAGATGCTGGAGCAGATTATGTAGGTCTTGATGAGTATATCACGAAGATCCAACAAGGTTGGACTGACGTTGACGTAGTTGTTGCGGCACCCAATGTAATGGCTCAGCTCGGTAAGGTAGGACGTATATTAGGCCCAAGAGGTCTCATGCCTAACCCTAAGACTGGAACTGTTACGCCTAATGTTGGAGCTGCAGTTAAAGACGTAAAAGGGGGTAAAATTTCATTTAGGGTAGACAAATTTGGAATCATACACTCTTCTATAGGCAGAGTGAGTTTTTCTGCTCAGCAGTTAGCAGAGAATGCACGTGAGTTATTGGAAACGCTTCATAAAATGAAGCCCGCATCGGCTAAAGGTGAATACATGAGATCTCTTCATGCTGCAAGCACGATGAGTCCAGGAGTTAAGATTGATGTTAAATCATTAAAATTAGGATCATGAAGAGACCAGATAAAACATTAGCTATAGAAGAGCTCAAAGAAACTTTTTCTAGCAATCAGTTCTTTTATTTTGCTGACTCTTCGGCGATGACTGTTGAAGAGATTAATAAGCTCAGAAGATTGTGCTTTGAAAAGGGTGTAAAGATGAAAGTCATCAAAAACACACTTGCGAAAAAAGCTCTTGAGACCTTTCCAGCAGAGCAAGGATATGAAGGATTGTATGAGGCCCTCAAAGGACCGACGACAATCATGTATGCAGAGCAAGCAAGTACACCAGCAAAAGTAATAGATGAATTTAGGGCCAAAGGTGAAAAACCTGTTCTAAAAGCGGCTTATATAGATAAAGATGTATTCTTTGGTGATGACCAATTGAATATATTAAAATCGTTGAAATCTAAGGAGGACTTAATCGGAGAAGTGATTCTATTATTAGAGTCACCTATGAAGAGTCTTCTTGGTTCTCTTAATTCTGGTGGATCAACAATCTCTGGATTGTTGAAGGCACTCGAATCAAGAGGGGAATCATAAATACGGCTTCCAAGACAATTTTCTAAATATATTTTACGCGCCATTTCTTAATTTAATTTAAACAAACATTTCAATGGCAGATTTAAAAGCAATTGCAGATCAGTTAGTTAACCTAACAGTAAAAGAGGTTAAAGATCTTGCAGACATTCTTAAAGATGAGTACGGTATCGAACCTGCAGCGGCAGCAGTAGCAGTAGCTGCTGGACCAGCAGCAGGCGGCGGAGATGCAGGTGCTGCAGAAAAGACTGAGTTTGATGTTATTCTTAATTCTGCTGGTGCAGCTAAATTAGCTGTAGTAAAAGAAGTTAAGAATCTATTAGGCGTAGGTCTAAAGGATGCTAAGGATCTTGTAGATGCAGCTCCAGGCCCTCTTAAAGAAGGAGTGGCTAAGGATGAGGCAGAATCAATCAAAGCAGCTCTTGAAGCTGCAGGTGCTGAAGTAGAATTAAAGTAATTCTGCTAAGCATTGATGATTCATACACTTTCTTAGATATTATAAGATAATCGGCTTAGTTGAGGAGCAATCCTCAACTAAGCCTTTCGTCGTTTGACAAAAGCCATAAGGCTCAGTTTTTAACCATAAAACTTAACTCAATGTCGGCCAACGGTATCGCAACCCAAGCAGTCCAACCAAGAATTAATTTTGGTAAAATTAAATTACCATCGAGCTATCCAGATCTCCTAGAGATCCAGCTTAAAGGATTTCATGAGTTTTTTCAATTAGAGACGACTCCTGAAAATAGAATGTACGAAGGTCTTTATAGGGTGTTCCAAGAGAACTTTCCTATTACTGATGCTCGTAACATCTTTGTTCTTGAGTTCCTCGATTACTTCATAGATCCTCCTAGATATGATATCGAAGAGTGTATGCAGAGAGGACTTACTTACAGCGTACCATTAAAGGCCAAGTTGCGTCTTTCGTGTAACGATGAAGAGCATGTGGATTTTCAGACAATTGTACAGGATGTATTCTTAGGCAACATTCCTTATATGACGCCTAAAGGTACGTTTGTTGTCAATGGTGCTGAGCGCGTAATCGTATCTCAATTACATAGATCTCCTGGCGTATTTTTCAGCCAGACCTTCCATCCTAATGGAACAAAAATCTATTCAGCGAGAGTCATTCCTTTTAAAGGAGCATGGATGGAGTTTGCAACTGACATTAACAATGTCATGTATACTTACATCGATCGTAAGAAGAAGTTCCCAGTTACAACTTTACTAAGATCCATAGGATATGATTCAGATAAAGATATACTGAATCTGTTTGGACTATCTGAAGAGGTAAAGGCGACTGCAGGCAATCTAAAGAAATCCATCACAAGAAAATTGGCCGCCCGTGTTCTACGCAAGTGGACTGAGGATTTTGTGGATGAAGATACAGGTGAGGTGGTAACCATCGAGCGTAATGAGATTATACTCGAAAGAGATGTTGTCTTAGATGAAGAAAATGTAAAACTTATCAAAGAAGCTGGAGTAGAAACAATCATTCTTCAACGGGATGATATAGAAGAAGATTATTCTATTATCTACAACACACTTCAAAAAGATCCATCGAGTTCAGAGATAGAAGCTGTACAACATATATATAGACAACTTAGAGGTACGGATCCGCCTGATGAAGAAACAGCAAGGGGTATTATTGACAAGTTATTTTTCTCAGACAAGAGATATAATCTTGGAGAAGTTGGAAGATATAAGATCAATAGAAAGCTTGAGGTTGAAGTTGGGCTAGAAACTCTAGTACTTACGAAAGAAGATATACTTGCAATCGTAAAGTATCTGGTTTCTCTGACCAATCAAAAAGCAGAATTAGATGATATAGATCACTTATCTAATCGTCGAGTAAGAACAGTTGGAGAACAGCTATATGCTCAGTTTGGAGTAGGTCTTGCGAGAATGGCAAGAACGATTAGAGAACGAATGAATGTCAGAGATAATGAGGTATTTACGCCAGTGGACTTGATCAATGCCCGAACCTTATCTTCTGTGATTAATAGTTTCTTTGGTACATCACAACTATCACAGTTCTTAGATCAAACGAATCCACTATCTGAGATTACGCATAAGAGAAGGATCTCAGCTCTCGGACCAGGAGGTCTGTCAAGAGAGCGTGCGGGATTTGAGGTGCGGGATGTACACTATAGTCACTATGGTCGCCTTTGTACAATTGAAACACCGGAAGGTCCAAATATTGGATTGATCTCCACACTTTGTGTACATGCCAAGGTTAACAAAATGGGATTCTTAGAGACTCCATATAGAGCGGTGAACAATGGTAATGTTGATCTCGATGGTGATGTTAACTACTTGTCTGCAGAAGGTGAGGATTATAAGAAAATCGCTCAAGCAAATGCACCACTTAAAGAAACTGGAGCCTTTGTAACAGATAGAATTAAGTGTAGAGAGCATGGTGACTTCCCAGTACTAACTCCAGAAGAGATAGAATACATGGATGTTGCACCTAATCAGATTGTAGGTGTGTCTGCTTCATTGATTCCTTTCTTAGAGAATGATGATGCCAATCGTGCCTTGATGGGATCTAACATGCAGCGTCAAGCAGTTCCTTTAATCAAGCCACGTTCTCCGATTGTGGGTACGGGCATTGAAGCTAAGGTTGCTCAAGATTCGAGAATGTTGATCAACGCTGAAGGCAAAGGAATAGTAGAGTATGTTGATGCCAACGAGATCGTCATCCGTTATGATAGATCTAAGGAGCAAGAGTTAGTTTCGTTTGATGACGATATTAAGAAGTATAGCTTAATCAAATTCCAAAGAACGAATCAGGGTACATCTATCAACTTAAAACCAATTGTAAAGAAAGGTGATAGAGTTGAAAAAGGAAGTCTTCTATGTGATGGATATGCAACGGAGAAAGGAGAATTGGCACTTGGACAAAACTTGAAAGTGGCATTCATGCCTTGGAAAGGTTACAACTTTGAGGATGCCATCGTACTATCTGAAAGAGTCGTTAAGGAAGATATCTTTACTTCTATACACATAGAAAGTTTTGAACTTGATGTACGAGATACAAAACTTGGTGAAGAAGAGTTAACCAATGACATACCTAATGTAAGTGAAGAGGGCACCAAAGATCTCGATGAGAATGGTATCATAAGAACAGGAGCATGGGTTAAGGAAGGTGATATTCTAATTGGAAAGATTACGCCTAAAGGTGAGTCGGATCCTACACCAGAAGAAAAACTTCTACGGGCGATATTCGGTGATAAAGCAGGTGATGTGAAAGATGCATCATTAAAAGCGAAGCCTTCGACTAAAGGAATTATAATCGACAAGCAATTATTTGCAAGAGCGAAGAAAGATAAATTCCAAAAAGTACAAGAGAAGGAGCTTCTTTCAAAATTAGAAGATCGTCATCTCGTATCTCTCAATGAGTTAAAAACTATATTGGTTGATAAATTAATGACCATTCTAAAAGGTAAGTCTTCAAAAGGAGTTAAGAATATATACAACGAGATTCTTATTCCAAAAGGAACAAGATTTACTAATAAGGTGCTTAAAGAATTAGAATACGCTCAGGTAGATTATTCTAAATGGACAGAGGATAAAGCTATAGATTCTTCTATTGCAACTTTGCTACACAATTATAGTATCAAGGTGAACAATGAAGTGGGTAGATATAAAAGAGAGAAGTTCAACATCAGCATCGGAGATGAGTTGCCAGCTGGAGTTCTAAAACTTGCAAAAGTCTATATGGCCAAGAAGCGTAAGCTGAAGGTTGGTGATAAGCTCGCAGGGCGTCATGGTAACAAGGGTATTGTTGCTATGATTGTAAGAGAAGAAGATATGCCGTTCTTAGAAGATGGTACGCCAGTTGATATTGTATTGAATCCACTTGGGGTACCATCACGTATGAATATTGGCCAGATATTCGAGACTGTTCTTGGATGGGCAGGTGAGAAGATGGGACGCAAGTTTGCAACGCCAATATTTGATGGAGCATCTAAAGAAGAGATTGGAGAGTATATAGAGAAAGCTGGTCTTCCAGAATATGGACAGACTTATCTTAGTGATGGAGAGACAGGAGATAGATTTCACCAGCAAGCGACTGTTGGTATCATCTATATGATCAAGTTGTCTCACATGGTTGATGATAAAATGCATGCGAGATCTATCGGGCCATATTCATTGATTACACAACAACCGCTTGGTGGTAAAGCACAGTTTGGTGGGCAGCGTTTTGGAGAGATGGAAGTATGGGCCTTGGAGGCCTTTGGTGCATCGCATATCCTAAGAGAATTGTTGACTATTAAGTCTGATGATATCTTGGGACGTGCAAAAGCATATGAAGCGATAGTGAAGGGAGAGAATCTTCCTGAACCTAATATACCAGAGTCTTTCAATGTACTGATTCACGAATTGCGTGGTCTAGCATTGGATGTAAAATTTGACTAAATAAAGTTTTCACTTAAACAAGAATTAAGATGTCATTTAAAAAGGATACAGGAAGACGAAGTAACTCTGAGTTTAACTCAATCACTATAAGCTTAAGTTCACCTGATGATATATTAGAAAGATCATTTGGAGAAGTACTCAAGCCAGAAACTATCAATTATCGTTCTTACAAACCAGAACGTGATGGGTTATTCTGTGAGAGGATATTTGGTCCCGTAAAAGATTATGAGTGTTATTGCGGAAAGTATAAGAGAATCAGATACAAAGGAATCGTATGTGATAGATGTGGAGTAGAAGTAACTGAAAAGAAAGTTAGAAGAGAAAGAATGGGTCATATCAGACTCGTAGTACCAGTTGTACACATATGGTTTTTCAAATCACTTCCTAATAAAATCGGGTATCTCCTCGGATTATCTTCTAAGAACTTAGAAACTATAATCTACTATGAAAGATATGTAGTTATACAACCAGGTATCAAAGAAGGAGAGATAGAGCATAAGGCACTATTAACTGAAGAAGAATATTTTGAAGTACTAGATACCTTACCTAAGGACAATCATTTATTAGAGGATACAGATCCTAATAAGTTTATTGCTAAAATGGGCGCAGAAGGTGTGAAGAACCTTCTTGAAAGATTAGATCTTGATCAATTATCTTATGACTTAAGACATCAAGCCGCAACGGAGACTTCACAGCAGCGTAAATCTGAAGCACTGAAGAGGTTAAGAGTTGTAGAAGCATTTAGGGATGGCAATACACATATGGAGAATAAGCCTGAATGGGCTATCATTGATTATCTCCCAGTGATACCACCAGAACTTAGACCGTTAGTCCCTTTGGATGGAGGAAGATTTGCAAGTTCAGATCTTAATGACCTATACAGAAGAGTAATCATCCGTAACAACAGATTAAAAAGACTTCTTGAGATCAAAGCGCCAGAGGTGATCTTAAGAAATGAAAAACGGATGCTTCAAGAAGCGGTAGATTCTTTATTTGATAATTCAAGAAAGTC
>CAZRXJ010000087.1:0-7345 GCA_964604025.1 uncultured Saprospiraceae bacterium
TATATGAAGCCAACTATCCTTATACTTCGGTGCTATGGAATGACGGTGCTTCAGGCTTTCGGATCGAGGCTCTGCCAAGCGCTGCCCAGCTTGCTCCGGTGTATGGTACTGTGCTCATGGATGTCAATCAAGATGGATATGAAGACATCATATTAACAGGTAATGATTACGGTAGCGAATTGATATTTGGTAGGATGGATGCGCTCAATGGCTTGGTGTTATTGGGTTCTGATACGGCGGGGTTTAAAGAAGTGAAGATTGCTGAAAGTGGATTTTACACGCCTGGTGATGGCAAGTCATTAGTACAATCTGTATGGGATGGTGAAGTCTCCATCATTAGTGGGGCTAATAAAGGATTCATAGAACGCCATGTACTTAATGCCGATGTTAGAACAGTTACTTTGGAACAAGATATCGTTCAAGTCATTTACGAAAGTGAAAACAAAAGATGGATCAGTGAACATACACTAGGTAATGGGTTCTTGTCACAGAACGGCCGCCATATCGTTATACCCCAAGATGTTCAAAGATTGATTGGTATAACAGCTCAAGGAGAAGAACATATACTTTATCAAGCTAAGCGAGAAAACTGATGGGTCGGTTACAAGTTTTGGCGATGTCCTTCAGTATTGCCATGATATTGATTATAGCTTGTCATAAAGATCATTCTTCGAATAATAAGGCACCCAGGTTAATTGAAAATCATTGTGGTAGTTGTCACATGGTACCAGATCCGAGTTCTCTAACCAAGGAAGTATGGAATGAGGCTGTTCTACCAAAGATGTCCGAATATTTTATATGGCCAGGTCGCTCCCAATACACTTACGCCAACAAGTCATTTTATAATAAGTTAGGCTCACTCTCAATGGATGATGAGCGATGGACTGAGATTGTATCGTACTTCTCAGATCAAGCTTTGGATACGATAACTATAAGACCAGAAAGTCAATGGCCTATTCAATCAATTTTTAAAGAATCTGCCATCTCAATTACAGACCAACCTGCTGCAGTAACAGCTCTGTATCTTGACGATGAAGAAGTGATTGTATCAAGCGATAAGCAGCTCTATCATCTCAATAGAGATATGTCAATTAGAAAGAAAGTGCCGACTGGGAGAGACATCACTCAGATATATCAAGATGATGAGAAGACCTATCTCGTGAACAGTGGATACCTTGATCCACATGAAGGCGAATATGGAGATATCAGTATATATGACAATAGAGAAGATACACTATATGTAATTATTGATAGTCTAAAAAGGCCTGTACAAATGTCGGTGGATGATGAAGATATATGGGTATCGGAATTTGGCTATCAAACTGGAAGGTTGACACTACGTAATAAAGACACATCAATGTCGCCTACCTTAATCCACAGCCTACCTGGATCGTATAGACTTAAAAAAGCAAGATTGGTCAAAGGTGAAGAACCAGTTTTAATCACATCAATAAGTCAGGGCCAGGAAGGCATCTTTATGATCACATTTGAGGATGATAGGTATAGGATGGACCCATTGTTGCGGTATATTCCAGAGTTTGGATTAAGCGATGTAGATGTCGCTGACATCAATGGAGATGGGCTTGATGATCTGCTTATCGCAAATGGAGATAATGCTGATTATTCCATAATGCCTAAAGAATATCATGGCGTGCGATTATACCTCAATCAAGGCAACAAGAAATTTGCGGAAGTATATAGATTCAATCTTTATGGGGTAACACAAGCACAATTCATAGATGCTAATGCTGATGGACAACTTGATATCATAGTCAGTGCCTATTTTGCAGAGCACGATTCAGAACGTGTATCTATACTTCTTAGTCAGCCTTCTGACGTATATGAGTTTGAGCCATATGCCTTTGAACTTAGTGGATTAGGACGGTGGATGGTCATGGAGACGGGTGATATAGATGATGATGGTGATGATGATGTAGTACTGGGATCTTATCTAAAAGGCCCGATGGTCGGTCGAGAAACTACTTTTGAAGATTTATTGATCTTACGTCAAGTATCTGAATTAGAATAATGTACCTTACGTAGTATCATGATTAGGGATATAATTGGACAAAGAACAATGTCGGAGCAACAAGACATAGGGCTCAGAGCAAGCCTGATTGTTGCTAAAACTGACAATCAATTGAAGAAGCTTCGCATATACTTATTATTGCTTATGTGCATAGGGTTATCAGGCGTTGTTATAGCACAAGAGAGTTCACCTGAGCAGATTACAATTGGAAAAGTAAGTGATGTTGCCAAAGAGAGCTATAGTCTTACAGGGCAGATGATCGATGCGTCCTCGGGATCATATATTGTTGGGGCAACGATACAGATCAAAGGTAATTCTGGAGGTACTGCATCTTCTATAGATGGGTCCTATGATTTGGACTTACCAAGGGGTAGATCCTCATTGCTTGTATCATATGTTGGTTATCAGGCTATAGAGGTTGACATAGTGATGTACAAGGATGGTGTATGGGATATATCATTAAGCCCTACAGCAGTTGAACTTCAAGATGTTGTTATACAAGGAGAAGGGAAAAGGGCTAATATAGACCGAGTGATATCAGGAGTAGAAAGGCTTGACATCTCACAGTTGGAACAGAAGAGTCAATTACTGGGAGAGTTAGATGTCTTAAGAAGTATACAGACACTTTCTGGCGTAACCAGTGTAGGCGATGGAGCATCTGGATTTAATGTACGCGGGGGCAATAGTGATGAGAACCTCATATTGCAAGATGATGCGCTAATCATCAACCCAACTCATACCTTGGGATTCTTTTCCTTGTTTCACCCTGATCTGATACAGTCAGTGTCTTTATATAAAGGCAATCAACCAGCCTACTATGGAGGGCGATTGTCATCAGTACTGCAAGTAGATCTGAGAGAAGGTAATCTAGATTCATATGAGTTCAATGGTGGAGTAGGGTTAGTAGCATCTCGTCTTACTTATGAAGGGCCGATACAGAAGGGCAAGAGTTCATTTATAGTAGGTGGACGTATCAGCTATATGGACTATCTACTTAATCTGGTGAGTAATATCAATGTAAAGCGCAGTAGTACTTTATTTTTTGATTTGACCGCTAAGGCCGATGCCCGATTATCAAAGAAGACTAAAGTGGGCTTTAGTACTTTTATAGCAGGCGATGATTTTCAATTTGGTGATGAAGTCAATTTTGATTATTCGACTAAGACAGTCACAGGATATATTAATCATTTGATATCTGACAAATGGAATATAAGGTTAGTGGCTAATGTAGGTGATTATGAAAGTTCGCTATTTGATATTCAAGGTGTTGATCTTTCAAGATTTACAACTGGAGTAAGATATGCAAGAGCTTCACTACGCAACTTTGTAGAAGTCAATGAATCTATAAACCTGCTAACAGGAATAGAGTATAATCGATATACTGTCAATCCTGGTCAACTTGATCCAGAAGGAGAACAGTCTACGGCAGTCTCTTCGAGGTTGGACACAGAAGTAGGACAAGCGATAACGCCATATCTACAATTAGAATGGAAGCCTTCTGACAGACTTACAATATTAGGTGCTGTAAGATTTACTCGTTATTCTAATTTGGGTCCTGGACAAGTTGCAATATATGAAGAGGGTAGACCGCGTAACTCTGTTACTTTGACTGAGATCCGCAATGTGGACAATGGATCGATCGTAAGTTATACGGGATGGGAACCTAGGGCATCTGTCAATCTTGCAATCAACGAAAACGCAGCACTCAAACTCGGATATAATCGAGGCTATCAATATCTTAATCAGCTATCAAATACTGCTTCTGCTACACCAATAGATATTTGGAAACTGTCTGACACATATATTGAACCACAAGTAGCAGACAACTATAACTTAGGATGGTTTAATAACTTTGAAGATAACAAATTTGAATCTTCATTAGAGGTATTTTATAGAGATCAAAAGACAATAGTTGAATATAGAGATTTTGCAGACTTGTTGTTAAATGAATTTCTCGAACGTGATGTTGTTGAAGGCATAGGTCGTTCTTATGGTATAGAAGCTAATTTTAAAAAGACTTCTGGAAGATTCAATTATCAATTGAACTATACATATTCTAGATCTGAGAGAAGGGTATTAGAGACAGCTGTACAGCGTAATATTAACCAAGGTGAGTGGTATCCATCTAATTTTGATAAGCCTCACTCTTTCAACTTAACTGTATCTCAGAAAACTGGCCCTAAGACTAATCTATCAGTCAACTTTACCTATAGCACAGGTAGGCCGATTACAGCTCCTGTAAGTAACTTTGGGATCGACAATGTCTTGAATGTTCCAATTTTTTCAGAGCGTAATCAATTTAGAATCCCTGATTACCACCGTTTGGATATAGCTTATACGATAGGGCCTTTTGGTAAGAAAAATGGATCAAATAATTTGACCTTTTCTATTTATAATTTATACAGCCGTAGGAATGCATATTCAGTATTTTTTAGACAAAAGCCTTTTCAAAGTTTGAGTGTCTTAAGGATAGCAACACTTGGTTCGATTTTTCCTTCAGTAACCTATAATTTTAATTTTAAATGATGAGATCCAGAAGAGTAGATATAGGGTGGTTGCTGGTTATAGTGTTGTTCTTAATGAGCTCTTGTATAGATGAGATCACATTGGATGTAGACAATGATGTCCAATTCATAGTTATAAATGGAGTTGTTTCTGATACTCCGGGAGAATACTTTGTAGAAGTGAACAATAGTCCAATTATAGGAGTAGGCAATGACAATATCCTAGTACCTATAAATGATGCCCAAGTGCGCTTTTTAGACAATGAAAATAATGTAGTTGTATTCGAAGCTGTAGAAGATGAAGAAGGAACATATAGAGGATTCGTTGATGGGATAGATCCATCTCGTCTTTATCATATAGAAGTACAACTATCTGATGGCAACGTTATAGAAAGTGAACCCCAGCGATTACCAGAGTTATCAATCCCAATAGAAACCATAGAATGGGATGTAATACAAGTGGAATCCATCAATGATTCTGGCAATGTTATAGGAAGAGACTTTGTAGAGGTCTATGCCAATACAGCACCTACTAATGAAGAGGCATTTTTAAGATGGCGAGTAACAGGAGAATATGAGATTGTAGAAAGAGCTTTTGGTTTATTTTTTCCAAGACATTGTTATGTAAAACAGAATATTGACTTTAATAGAGTCACATTAGCTGATACCAGAGACTTTGTCAATGGAACTATAGTACAAGAACCTCTCGTGCGCTTACCTATAGATTCAAGATTCAATATTCTTTATCTGTTCAATGTTTCCCAATTTACAATAAGCCAACAAGAACATGAATATTGGTCTAGAATAGATCAATTGATAGATGTAGAAGGTACTTTGTTTGATCCACCTCCAGGTGTGTTGCGTGGCAATCTATTTAGTGTGACTTCGTCTAACCAGAATGTACAAGGATACTTTTCTCTTGCGCGGCAATCTTTTAATAGGAGATTTGTCAATATTGGAGAAAAAGGTTTTTTCGCAGATACAGATTGCCAGTCGAGACCTGGTGCTAATAACCCGGCAAAGTGCCTCGATTGTACAACACTTCTGCGCAGCACACTTGTGAAGCCACCTTACTGGCCGTTCTAATTTCTTTGAAAGACTCTTAGATAATCTATCTCCATGGATTGCGGGAATATAGTCGTCTCATCTGGGTCTCCTGGGAAATTACCTCCTACAGCAACATTTAAAATCAAGAAAAACTCCTCATTGAATCTGTATTGGACATTGCCCACTGTAGATCTGCTAACAGTGTGGTACTTTTCTTCATCAACATACCAGACGATTTCATCTCGCTCCCAGACCAGACTGAAGACATGAAATGATTGACTGAACTCTTCTGCATTAGTGTATTCACCTGATTGAAATGTTGAAGGGTCACCAGCGTTGCCCCAGTGCGCAGTGCCAAATACAGTGTTGGGTCTATTGCCTATCATCTCCATGATATCTATCTCACCACTGGCGGGCCATCCTACTTCATCTATATTAGCCCCTAACATCCATATAGCTGGCCATAGGCCTTGACCTGTAGGTAGCTTAGCGCGCACATCAACTCGACCAAATTGAAATTCTACTTTATCCTTTGTAATCATTCTAGCAGAACGATAGTCATTAGGTTGATCTTCAGTTGCTGTTATAACCAGTCGGCCATCAACAATCCTAGCATTTGATTCACTATCCGAATATTTTTGAAGTTCATTATTACCCCAGCCACATAAACTTTGATCACATCCATCTCCTAATTCAAAACTAAACACGTCTTCATCTATTGTAGCTTCATCAAAATCTAAGACCAGAGATTGATCAAAACCAAAATAAGAAGTAGGTGTATTGTAACCGTCGCTATCACCTATATTAGAAGGATCATTGTCCCTTATAGTTGCGATATTAGAAGCTAATTGAATAGTGGCATTTTGAGCATTTGAGATAACTAATTCAAACTCTTCATCTATCTCGCGGATATCATCATTGAGCACTTCTATATTGATCTCTAAAGTATTACTTCCGACTGCTATAGTCCCTCGTCCTGAGATACTGTTAAAATCTACACCTGGTTCAGCCGTCAATCCTCTGGTCTGATAATCAAAAGAGACTTCTTCGGTAAAATCATCTCTGTTTGCACGAACTTCAAATATGGCAGAGACACCACCGTCAACCTCTATTGCAGAGGTCTCTTGAACAGATAACTCTGGTGTGACATTGGGTTGATTAGGCATAGGAGATGAGCCATCGTCACTACCACAAGAATATATACTTAAGATTAGTAATAAGTATAAGGTATATCTAAGTGTGTTGATCATCATAAATAAATTGTTCAGCAAGAAAGTATATTCTACTGATATTGATTGCACTTGACCCAACATATTTCAACTTTTAATCTTGCTCTGTTAGCGCCTTTTGATAACCATATATTACCTATGATTATTGGCGTAAAGTCTTTAACATTTGATTCTATTATTGGTGCTTTGTCTTGGGCCTTACCATCCTATGAAGGGTCATGTGCAGTAGAGACTCTATGATAGATGAACCCATCACCAACATGGGGATTAGTAAAAAAGAGGAAAGGTACATAGGTCTTAAAGCCCCTGAATCAATTTCTAAAAACTTATGACATGTATATCTGTAAGAGGCGAAGGTTTTGTGGCTTTCATGAAGTAAAGTATATTTAAGTAAAAGTGTAGACTATGACCATTCAAGATTATATAAAGTCTGTCCCAGCAGAGCGAAGTACAGCATTCAAAAAACTGCGCAAGACCGTCAAAGACAACTTGCCCAAAGGATTTAAGGAGTGCATCAATTATAAAATGTTAGGATA
>CAZRXJ010000088.1:0-7294 GCA_964604025.1 uncultured Saprospiraceae bacterium
CGCAACTATCGTAATGCGAGATGTAACAGGCAAAACAGTAAAGACACAGATTATAGCAGAAGGATCAATCAGTACAAGAGTTGATCTTTCTAACTTAGTATCAGCTAACTATATCCTTGAGATGATAGATGCAGATCAAAAAAGAGTATACAATACACAAGTTGTAGTAGCAAAATAAGAAACAAATCCTCCCTTGAAAATTAAAAGGTGTCAGATGAGTCTGATGCCTTTTTTCTATTTATAGACGACTCATTTGTACTGATTGAAGGATTGAGGCTCCGATTCTTCCATGATGTACACTTATTATTGCGGTTATTCTGTATGCTTCGATCATATTAAATTATAAAATGATATGACGGCTATTTTTCAAAAAGGTTGATTAGCAGGATTTAAATGTGACAAGAAATGTGTGTCTAGACATTGGTGGCGTCATAGACATGTATTTACGCAATAACCCAGCATAATAACAAACCATGAGAAATTTAGCAACGACTTCAGCCCAACTCATCAGCATCATAGCCTTCCTATTAGTATCAACACAATTATCAGCGAACGAAGTTGAATTGAGATTTTCAAAAGCTCAATACAATGATAGCAAGCAGGAGCTATATGTGAATGTTGAAGTACAGTATACACAGAATGGTCAGATATCCTTAGCTGGACAGAACTACAGATTTTTCTACAGTAGTGATGTACTTGAGTTAGATGCACAAGCGACTAAGTCTTTTCTTTCAGAAGAGTCATACGGAGCAGTATCAATGGATAACCACAAGAGCGGTATCCAAGCAGATAAGGTTAATCAATTGTCATTTGACAATGATCTTGGGTTTGCAAACTTCTCAATAGATCTTACGGATATACAGAATGGTGGCCTTGTGATAACAGACAACGATGGTTGGGTAACAGTAGCAAGATTGAAGTTTGATGTGAAGAGAACAGGAGCAGCATACGATATCGTATGGGGAAGAGAAGGCGTAAGTGACTTATATGCAACAGCATTTGTAGAGATGGGCGAGTGGGTAGCATCATCAACGATAGAGAAAGTATCAGTATCATACTACGGAGACCTTACATCAGAAGAAACAGAAGAATCTAACATCGCAGTATCAGAAGTAAAGGTAGGACCTAATCCAACAGCAGACTTTGTGAACATCACACTTGAGAGAGAACTTGATCAGAACGCAACTATCGTAATGCGAGATGTAACAGGCAAAACAGTAAAGACACAGATTATAACAGAAGGATCAATCAGTACAAGAGTTGATCTTTCTAACTTAGTATCAGCCAACTATATCCTTGAGATGATAGATGCAGATCAAAAAAGAGTATACAACACACAAGTTGTAGTAGCAAAATAAGAAACTAAATTCAACTGTTAAAAAGGCTTCAGATCATTTCTGAGGCCTTTTCTTATTTATGGATATTGACTATTGTTCATAATAATCTATGCCTCTATCCTAATGTGAGAAAGTCAGGTGTAACAATAATCATAACATTTATCTAAGCATTTCTATAGAGATAGTTGTACACTGTTTAGTTAAGTAAACTATGAGTTTGTTACTTTTCTAGTTCTTTGCGATCATATTAAATTATAAAATGATATGACGGCTATTTTTCAAAAAGGTTGATTAGCAGGATTTAAATGTGACAAGAAATGTGTGTCTAGACATTGGTGGCGTCATAGACATGTATTTACGCAATAACCCAGCATAATAACAAACCATGAGAAATTTAGCAACGACTTCAGCCCAACTCATCAGCATCATAGCCTTCCTATTAGTATCAACACAATTATCAGCGAACGAAGTTGAATTGAGATTTTCAAAAGCTCAATACAATGATAGCAAGCAGGAGCTATATGTGAATGTTGAAGTACAGTATACACAGAATGGTCAGATATCCTTAGCTGGACAGAACTACAGATTTTTCTACAGTAGTGATGTACTTGAGTTAGATGCACAAGCGACTAAGTCTTTTCTTTCAGAAGAGTCATACGGAGCAGTATCAATGGATAACCACAAGAGCGGTATCCAAGCAGATAAGGTTAATCAATTGTCATTTGACAATGATCTTGGGTTTGCAAACTTCTCAATAGATCTTACGGATATACAGAATGGTGGCCTTGTGATAACAGACAACGATGGTTGGGTAACAGTAGCAAGATTGAAGTTTGATGTGAAGAGAACAGGAGCAGCATACGATATCGTATGGGGAAGAGAAGGCGTAAGTGACTTATATGCAACAGCATTTGTAGAGATGGGCGAGTGGGTAGCATCATCAACGATAGAGAAAGTATCAGTATCATACTACGGAGACCTTACATCAGAAGAAACAGAAGAATCTAACATCGCAGTATCAGAAGTAAAGGTAGGACCTAATCCAACAGCAGACTTTGTGAACATCACACTTGAGAGAGAACTTGATCAGAACGCAACTATCGTAATGCGAGATGTAACAGGCAAAACAGTAAAGACACAGATTATAGCAGAAGGATCAATCAGTACAAGAGTTGATCTTTCTAACTTAGTATCAGCTAACTATATCCTTGAGATGATAGATGCAGATCAAAAAAGAGTATACAATACACAAGTTGTAGTAGCAAAATAAGAAACAAATCCTCCCTTGAAAATTAAAAGGTGTCAGATGAGTCTGATGCCTTTTTTTATATTTGGCTCATTATACGCACGGCGATATATGTCAGGAAAGCAGATAGGGTATTATTTAGAGCGTACAACTAGGCAAGTAAAGTTGGCGTTTACCAAAGCTTTTAATGCCCATGACATAGATCTTACTCCTGAACAATGGGTGATATTGGATCATTTACTAATGGACAATGGTGTATCACAGAATGAACTTGCCTCCAAAAGTTATAAAAATGCACCCACTGTATCAAGGATATTAGATGTACTTGAACGCAAAGAATATATCGAAAGGCAGCGATTTGACAATGATAGAAGGAGGTACAAAATATATCTCACCCAAAAAGGTAGTGAAGTAGCTAAGAAAGCACTACCTATAGCCGTGAGTATGCGAGAAAATGGTTGGACAGGTCTGTCAGAAGACGACTATACTGACTTTATCAGGATTATCGAGACTGTCTTCGATAATTTTGATCCATCATAGTTTATTAGTTATTTTTACTCAAGAGCATGGAGAAAGAAGAAGTAGGAGTATTTGGATATTTTATAGATCGAACTGCCAAAGCTATAAAGTCTGATTTAAGTGATCGGTTTAGAACATTAAAGGTCAATATTACACCGGAACAATGGTTACTACTTAGTAAGTTATATAATCATGATGGTCAATCACAAGTAGAATTGGGAGATAGTACTTATAAGAATGCCCCAACTATATCTCGTATTATTGATTTGCTTTGCAAAAAGGGATTGGCAGAAAGACATCCGCATGAAGGTGATAGACGCAAATTCAAAATATACATCACTGAACAAGGTAAGCAAGCGGTAGAACTAACTATGCCGCAAGTAATTAATGCACGGACAGATGGTTGGGATGGTCTGACTGCGGATGATTATAAAGAGTTTATAAGGATTATCAATAAGGTCTTTACTAATCTTAATGGATAGCTCTTGGATTGATACGTGATACAGATAACTTTAGGAGTAGATAATAGTTAGTGCTACTCTACAGTGTTTAATCTGAGACTACATCTTCACTCAATAAAGCTTGTGTCGTTCTGCCTTTTCTTCCATTCTTGTCAACACTCCAGAGAAAAATCGCTTGATCGGACTGTAAAGAGACTGGGCCAGTGTATTCCTGAATAGTACCATTCACCCCAACCTGATACTCTATCTTTAATCCAGGAAATGATGTATTGGCAAGAAGGGTGTTATCACTGATGATGGCGCCTGGTTCTGGAATTCGATATCTTATGCCGTCATCATAAAGCTTATCCAGAAGTGGCAAGGTCTTTTGTCCTGCGGTATTTACAAAAGTGTTCCATTGCTCAGTATAGGCAGATTCTATTTGTATCGCTGTAATCTCATTGGTCCATTTGCCAGGAGCAGACCAAGCACGTTCTGCAAATCCCAATAATTTTGGAAACATCAGGTACTCTACCGAAGCTGCTTCATGTATGGTCTCACTCCACAATTGAGCTTGAATACCAAGAAAATTCTTCCGTCCAGCTTCATTGATTCTTTCGCGACTTTCTAAATAATCTTTGTCAAGAGACGCACTATTGTTTTTGAGAGATGAGCCCAAAAAGATGTTCATGGGCTCAGTCGAATAGACTTTCTCCATATCGGCATATCCAGACCAACTCAATCCTATCTCATCTGGATCTCGATCATATGCCATATCAAAATAGAAAGAAGATGAGTTACTCATGACAACTGGAAAGCCGCTATTGGCGAGTTTATATATCATATCATCACGACCACCTCCTATGATGGCATTCCAGACATATAATTGCACATTGTTCTCTAGGAGCGACAAGTTAATCTCTGTCGCATCATGAGCATCTTTGTTATGCACGATAGCCATATCTTCCCAACCTCCTGTTATTAGATCATATCTTTTTGTAATCTCTGCCATACGTGATGCGAAGTAGCCTGGTAGATCAGTTGTTGTACTAAGCGTAGTATTCTTGTCAATGAAGTCTTCGCAGATAGGAGATTTTTGCCAAGCGCCATATGGAAGTTCGTCATTGCCTATGTGCAAAGTTGTCAATGGTACACCTGCATCTTTATACATCTCAACTAGTTCGCTGAACACTTTTTCCATAAAGTTATATGCTCCATCTTGACAAATACATATGACATTGTCATTCCAATTTTGAGCCGAACCATATTCTGATTCATCGTCTGGGTCATCAAGTCGATATTGAAGTGCGGCTTCTTCATCTCCTTCTGACAATAAGCGATTATATCTAGCTCGCATAGAGACTATCGCTGCACGTGCATGTGCAGGAACGTCGATCTCCGTGATGACTTCTATATGTCTTTCGTCGGCATATCTTAGTATATCGATAAAGTCTACTTTAGAATAATAACCACTGCCATAGGAATCTTGAGGATCTGGTCCAGACCCATAAGATGGGATCAACATGTCAGATTCATCTTCAGTGTAACCACGTTGACTTCCTATATCTGTCAATTCTGGTAATCCTGGGATTTCTAATCTCCAGCCTTCGTCATCTGTCAAATGAAAATGAAATTTGTTAAGTTTAAAATATGCCATCGCATCAATCACTTTAAGTATTGTCTCTTTATTATGAAAGTTGCGAGCTACATCAAGATGCATACCTCTATAGTCAAATCGAGGTTGATCCGTGACATCTATCCCTTTCAATGTCAGTTGGTCACTGTCTTGTTCAAGTGATGTATAATTGATGTACTGTAATAAAGAATTGACACCATAGTACACTCCTGATGAAGTTGTGGCTGTGATGGCAATAGCATCTTTATCTATGCGCAGCAGATAAGATTCTTCGGCTCCATCATTGCTTCTTTCTAGTGCGAGCAAGATATCCGCATTTTCATCTGTTTCTTTTACACTGATGCCCATCCTCTCAAGCCCATTTTTCAATACTTTAAATTCATTAGCCAATGCTTCACTAGCTGCTACACTGACAATTCTTCCTATGACTTTAGATTCATCTAAATATTGATATGAAGAAGGGCTAGGTATAAATGGAAGGAGTTGATCATCGGTTAAAAGTGATAAGCGATTGTTCTTCGTATATCGGACTGCTGCTGTTGTTGGTCCTAAGGGTTTCATCGTAATGTCATCCATCCCTTTGATATTTAAGTCAACTGACTCTGGTTGGCCATCGATAACAGCAAATACCCCTACTGGTACTTCACTCATTTTGTCAAGATAACCTGTGATCGCGTAATGGAAGTCTATTGATGCTCCATGTGCTAAACTTTGAAATGAAGAAGTAGGCGCTAGTCTAAAATAATCTCCTTTGATGTTTTTAATTGTAATCTCTGGAGGCATAGATGATTCTTGGACTCTTCCACCTACATGATTATAATCTATCGACCAGTTCTCTGAAGTAAGGGTAGTACCCGAATTGTTTTTTATAGATTGACTGATATGCGTTAATGAAGGATTCATTGTTATAGAATCCACTTGCCACGTAATCTCTAAGGTTTTGTCTATAGAGAGTGGTTCGTTTTTGCAATTACAAAAAATAAAAATGATACAACTGATATAGAGATACAAAGATCCATGACGCATAGACGAAGATTTATAATGTAGTGCTGGATATTTTAATTATGCTCAGTATGTTTCAACTATCATTTCAATTTCGACGGCGATATTTCTAGGAAGTGATCCCATTCCTACAGCAGCACGTGCATGTTTCCCTTTCTCTCCAAAGACAGATACCATCATATCGGAGTAACCATTGATAACTTCAGGATGATTGGTAAAGTCTGGAGTGGCATTGACCATGCCTTTTACTTTAAGTATGCGCTTCACCTTGTTAAGATCTCCAAGATGATCTTTGAGCACGGATAACTGTGCTATACCTGCAAGTTGTGCAGCAGCATAACCTTCCTCTACAGTCAAGTCTCGTCCTACTTTTCCAGTTATATATCCACCTTCTGGTTTGCTGGGTCCTTTGCCTGCTAAGAATAACAGTTTGCCAGATTGAGTTATGTTCACATAATTAGCTACAGGTGGAGAAGGCTTGTTAAGCTCTATATCCAGTTCTTTTAACTTGGCATCATAGTCTACATTTGAATTGCCCTTATGACTATAGTGATCGTGATCGCCAGTCTCACCATATGCGTGCGCATGATCTTCTCGAGCCTTGTCACGACTTTCATGTTTATGATTGCACGAGATTAAAAAGATTAAGGAAAGACATAAGGTTGTGATAATTGCTTTCATGCTATTGTTTTATGTATGCTTGGAAAGATACACCATTGGGAGTACATTGCGATAAGATGCATATTATTCTTTATCTATTGGTCTCTTGTTATGGCTCTATTGCACCCATAGCAGCAATAAATGAAGATCACGCTATCTATCTGTCCACTATAAAGATGGAAGTTAAGTCAGATGAGATCTCGATTACAATCAAGGTCTTCGAAGATGATCTAAGAGATGCACTGCGATCACATCATGGTTATGTGATTGATACAACAAGCACTTCTTTTAATGAAGAAATAGAATCATACTTTGAAAAACATATGAGTATCAACGTGTCACAAGAACTGCGACTCATCGACAAACAATTGGTAGGCGAAAGCTATGTAATAAACTTTAATACCTATCGTAGCAGTATAGAAAGACTTCATATAAAACTTGATTACTTCATGGA
>CAZRXJ010000089.1:0-7217 GCA_964604025.1 uncultured Saprospiraceae bacterium
ATTGAACCAGTGACTTAACAATTTGAACGATATTATTTCAATACTCTAGAAGTCAAGGTTCTCATTTCTGAAATGCATCGAAGAGTTGTATTAAGAGCCTAACTTTAACACAAGTGCCGTATGCTAGTTACCCGACATATTACTATATTGTGTAATATATGTACCTTGTACGCTGATGAAGGAAAAATTTGACGACGAGAAGATTCTCGAATTGCTCAATAATAATGACGAGAGAGCTATCGAGTTGCTTTTCGATAGGTTCTTCGATTATTTATGTGCAGTAGTATATCGGGTAATCCATGATTATGAGGCAGCTCGTGATGTAGTCCAGGATATTTTCTTGGACCTATGGAAGAAACGAGAAAGTATCAATGTTACCACAGCTCTGCGACCTTATCTAAGAAGAGCAGCAGTCAATAGAGGGCTTAATTACATAAAGAGAAAAAGGATCATCCCCAATGATGATGAAGATGCCGCAGTTGACATTGTCTCTCAAGTCCCTTCGGGACAGGCATATATGGAGAAAGATGAGCTAGAGACAAGGATATATCAAGTGATAGAAGCTTTGCCTCCTAAGTGTAAGCTGGTATTTGGGATGAGTAGATTTGAGAATATGTCGTATCAAGAGATTGCTACGGCACTTGACATAAGTATAAAAACGGTTGAAAACCAGATATCTAAGGCACTGAAGATATTAAGAACAGAAGTGCAATTATTTATGGTTTAAAATATAGCAATTAAATTTAATATAAAAGGAATAGGGGTGACACCTCTTTTTGGTGTCTCTTTATTGTAACCCTTATATTTTTAAAACGATGGACTCACGCATTTATATCTTAACGCATAAGCGTTTGACAGGTCAGTTGTCCTCCACGGAAAATACTGAACTCGCCAGACTAAGCTTAATACCAGAAAACAAGTCGCTCTCCGACGAGATTGCATACTTATGGAATGTAAGTAACAATTATTTCCCAACTAAAGATTGGAAAAAAGACGCTGCCAAGGATGCCTTCTATAAGAAGATTAAGACACCTACAGCCATACCTGCGCCCACAATACCTACTAGCACTACTGTTAACCAGACGATGGCTTTCAATTGGAAGTATGTGGTAGGAGGGATAGCTGCACTTTTATTTTTAGCACTGACTATCAGTAAGTTAGCATTTGCTGACAAGCCAACGATAACAGCTCAAGACAGTATAGAATATGCACAGCTCTCAGATGAAACCAAAGTTTGGTTGGATCAAGGTGCTGTACTCAGAATCGTTGAAGAATCAGCTTCTTCTAGGAAAGTTGCCCTTGAGGGAGAGGCATTCTTTGACGTAAGTCACGATCCAGATCGACCTTTTATCATAGATCTCGGCAATGATATCTATGCACAAGTCTTAGGTACATCTTTCAAAGCCAAAAGTACTCATGATGGTGATAATGGTAAGATCAGTGTCCGAGATGGAAGAGTAAGACTCTATAGTAGCGAGCATGAAGGATATGACCTTACATTATACGCTGGTGAAGAAGGCGAACTTAATCCAGAACTGGAAATAGAAAATAAAACCCTTAACACCGATATTAAGGGATTAAAGTCAGGACAAGAAGAGATTGTTATCATAGATCAACCTTTGTCAGATGTATTTGACAAATTAGGGTTGCACTTTGGTGTAGAATTAATCGCGGATGACGATGCTCGCCTTGGTGGATGTCCTTATACAAGTACACTACCAAAAGGGTCCTCATTAGATGACTATTTTGACTCCATAACAGATGTATACCCAGATATAATAATCTCTAGGTTAGACAGAAGCGTTATAGAAGTCGAAGGAGTCTGTGAATAGGCCGATTAACCGCTCTCGTATATAATTGGCATTTAGTCTTGATTGATTAAGGAAGTCGTATACCCTACATATCACGCCGTCATCGTGGTCTCAATTGTACTATCTTTGGAATAGTTAATACTAAGGTGACTTGATAAAGAATATTCAGAGAATACATCTTCTGATTGCAACTATGTTGTGTCTTGGGATGACCACATCCAATGATGTCTCTGCACAAGGATTGCCTGATGAATCTAGAGTAACCATTGATTTTGTAGATATCCCAATAGATAGCGCTCTAATATTGCTGAGTGCTCACAGTGGAGTAGGTATCTCTTTCGACCCAAGGATTATACCAGAAGAGAGACGAGTCTCTCTATCCGCTAACCGACTGATGCTTGGTCTAGCACTTGATAATGTATTTGTCAATACTGATGTTCATTATAAGATAGTTGGTAATCAGATAGTCATCAAACGAAAGGTTGAACCTGCGCCTCTCTTAAAATACGTAACTGTCAGTGGATATCTTAGAGATATCGAAAGCGGAGAAAAATTAGTATACGCTAATGTTGCAACAGCATCAGCAACTTATGGCAATGCATCCAATGAGTTTGGTTATTATAGCCTGACGCTACCGGTTGGAAGTTATGAACTTCAATATTCTTATGTAGGATATGATTCCGAGACCTTAACTGTAGATCTAACTGAAGACGTAGTCTTGGATATTGAATTGAAATCCACAACCTACTTAAACGAAGTTGTTATACTAGGTGAGGTGCCTAAAACATCAAAGTATACAGAGGACTTTACACAGCTCCCGATAGAATTACTCAATGGTATGGCTTCTCTTGCTGGAGAACCTGATATCATAAGGATGGCCCAGATGAGATCAGGTGTCTCTTCACAAGTCGATGGTTTCGGAGGATTACAAGTACGAGGAGGAGATGCAGATCAAAATCTCATATTGTTAGACGGCGTTCCTGTATATAATACTGGACATGCTCTTGGATTATTCAGCATATTCAATAGTTCTGCTATTAAGAGTGCTAAGTTGATTAAAGGAGGATTTCCTGCCCGATATGGCGGTCGACTCAGCTCTGTACTTGATGTACGGACCAAAGAGGGAAATAATCAAGAGATCAAAGGAGATGTGTCGATAAGCCCACTATTGATTAAAGGCACTATAGAGGGACCAATCATCCCAGGGAAAGGCTCATTTTTGTTCTCGGCACGTAGGACGATTGTAGATCCTTGGCTAAGACCACTGAGTCGATATCAGTTTGAACGCAATGACGAAGATGGGCAGATCAACTTCTTTTTCTATGACATCAATGCCAAGGTCAATTTTGAAATAGGAAGTAAGAACCAAGTCTTCTTTAGTTTATATACTGGTCAAGACAAATATGCCAATACGGTATCAGGTACGCTGGATACTAATCAAGGTATAATAGAGGAGTTAGACGAGACAGACATCAGCTGGGGCAATCATATAGGTACATTAAGATGGACCTCTAGCTTTACCAACAAACTGTTTGGTCATGCTAGCTTAAGTGTAACTGGATTTGAGTTTGACAATTTTGATTTCACAAGAACAATTACCAGACGCAATGACATGGAGATAGCTAAGGGATTTACATCACGGTTGTTCTCTTCTGATATTGAAGATGTGATTTTTGCTTACGATCTAGATTGGTATGCCAGCCCTAATTATTATGTCAAAGGCGGATTCAATTATACCTCACATCGATTGGTCCCTGGAAGTGACTTGTCTTCGACAATAGATGACAACCTCAATAGTCAGGACTTGATCACAATTGATGATATCAAATCTAGAGGCTCTTTTGATGATTTTGAAGGAGATGAGTTACGGTTATATATTGAAAATGAGATACGGATAGGAAAGCAATTCTCAGCCAATATAGGCGCACACTTTTCTTCGATCAGTGTTGAAAATAATACCTACCGTAACCTTCAACCCAGATTATCAGCTAAATGGAGATTCAATGAGCGATACAGTGTCAAAGCTGGATTTAGTGTGATGGATCAGTATTTTCATCTGCTATCTTCAGCAGGACTTGGATTACCGAGTGACGTGTGGTTACCCAGTACAGACATCATTCCTCCAGAGCGATCTAGACAGTTTTCAATAGCTGCTGAAGGTGAAGTGGTAGATAACATAATAGTTAGAATAGCAGCATACGATAAGACATTATATAATATCACAGGATTTGCACAAGGTGCATCTTTAGATGTCAGTGGCAATACGGATTGGCAGGTAGATGTGCCCATCGGTGATGGCAAAGCCAGAGGCATAGAACTTGAAGTTGAAAAGAGAGTCGGCAGGGTTAAAGGATGGATCTCCTATACCTTATCGGAATCCAACAGATCGTTTGACCAGATCAATGGAGGAAGACCGTTTAGATCTTCCAATGATCGTAAGCACCTCTTTAATATTACAACATTGACCAGTATCAATGATAACATGGAGCTAAGTCTTGGATGGACTTATGGCTCTTCATTACCGGCTACAGTACCTGCTTCTACGGACCCTATTATCGTCGATGGTAAGTTTATCTGGGTGCCTATTGTACCAGCTATTAACAATGTAGAGCTTCCTCCTTATCATAAGTTGGACTTAGGATTTAATATCTATAACAAATATGATTGGGGTAGTCAAAAGATATCTTTTGGCGTTTACAATGCTTATGCGCGTAAGAATCCCTACTACATTGATGTAGTATTTGATGAGTCAGGAGGCAATTATAACAATGAGCAGATCAGTATACTCCCATTTATACCATATGTGAGCTTTGGTGTATCCTTTTGACAATCTAATCTCTTAATGACCAGTATTTGACTTTTGTCAAATGCTAGGTAGTTGACTATTCATTGTTATAAAAGTATATTTGATTTTTCCTAGCGATGAAATAGTGACAACCTGGGTGCTATATCGTCTTAATAGCGTAATTGACTGACTATCTTGAGAAGGACGCTGCCTATATTCATTCTAATGATCATCTTGTCTAGCTGCAGGGATGACTTTGTGTTTAACATTCCACCTGAGAGAGCACACGAGTACAACCTTTTGAGTGAACTTAAACCGCAAGATGTAGTAAGTATCCAACTATTAGAAAGTGTACCCATCGGTGAACAATTACAGAATATCGATCGCCGAGACGCTCAAGCAACCTTTAGCGGAGATGATGTCCCCAATGGTGCTATCGAGATGGCCTTCAACAGTACAAGTGAAAAGTATCACTTAATCAATGAGGATTTTAGAGTGTCAGAAGGAAATGGATATCAAGTGTCTATCGTTGTACCGGACGAGAACATGGATACAATTGTTGCTAAGACACGCATACCAAGATCTGTAGGTTTCTCTACACAGATCCTTAGCACCGAAAAAGTGCCAATCAACAATACATTTAGTGAACACTTCGTGGATATCGTTTTGACTCTGGATGATCCAATCGAATTACCCGCTTACTATCACCTTGTATCTAATAGATTAAAAAGCACGATAAGTATCAGACCTTCAGGACAAGTTGATGTGATAGACGGACCTGATCAAAGTGAGCTCGTAGTAGAACAAGTGCTCAATAATCAAAATGCTGTAGAAAAGTTCAGCCACCTACCAGGTATAATAATAGAAGAATCCCGGATGTCAAGTTCTCAGATCCGTCTGAGATTAAAAACCAACGACCTGGAGCCACTTAAGGATGGCCCTGGAGTTACTGCTGATGAAGGCGTCGATGCATTTAATAGATTGCATCTTGAGCTTCATACATGGACACCAGAATTATACGATTATCACCAGTGGGTTGATGGACGGATCTCCAACCAAGGGTCTAATATTCCGACAGCAGCAAGAGAGATATCTAATATTAGTAAAGCTTCTGGTGTATTTGGAGGTGCAAGTCGTCGGATTGACACGCCACGTATCATCAATTAAATCGCGCTTTAGTTCCTACCTCCACTACTATTCATCTACTAATCGCATGATGCTAATTCGGATCTTGATCCATGTTAACGATCAGTAATGATCACTGGATATTGATATCGCGCCCAGATTAGTCATTATCTATATATTGTTGATTATCAGTGTATTATAATTTGAGTGATAATTCTGTGACAGTTCCGCGTAGGGGTGAAGTGTCACTCATCTGTCATATTAGTACAATTGATAATTATGACATCCCTAAAACCAGCTGAAGCTAACGTACTACTCCGTCAGTTTATAAGATCGATTCCTTTCCTTAGAGATGCTAAGGAAGAAGAGATTATTTATCTCTGTAAGCATTCCAAATATTTGGATATGCGCAGATTTGAAATCGTATACCACAAAGGAGAGAGTAGTGATGCTATATTCCATGTATGCAATGGTATGATCAAGATCAGTGCCCATCAAAATATGGGTAAAGAAGTGATTAGAACTATATGTCATGCAGGTATGATATTTGGCGAAGGTAGTCTGTCTGGAGAAAAAACACGTTCTGCTATGGCTCAATCATTAGATCGCAGGACTACAGTCATTATGATAGAGACTGAAGCATTACGTAAAGTGATGAATCAAAACTCTCAAGTGTGTCTTGCACTTTTTGATCTAGTTGGTATCAGACTAAGAAGCAATCAACATAGATTAGAATCAGTGATAGTTGAAGATGCCAGAACACGTATACTTAACTTTCTCAAAGAGAATGCTGAGATATATGGCAATAAGGTAGGACTTAATGAACTGCTCTTGAAGCACAACTATACACAACAAGATATAGCTGACTTTACTGGCACATCGCGCCAGACTGTCACGACTATTTTGAACGACCTTAAGAGGTCCAACATCATCAGTATGAATCGAAGACGCATACTGATAAGAGATGCCTCAGTACTAGGCTTCTAATACCATGTAATAGTTTTTGAAAGCACTATAAATCTAAGAAGCCCTTGAATCGCAAGATTCAAAGGGCTTCTTTGTTTTAATTACCCAAAGGTTATTTAAAATCACTGAAACCAGTGATCTTTTACAATAGAAGATACTCTACTTTTGGTATTCAATCTTTGCGTCCTATGTGTGATTCTTTCTTTAGTGCTCGAATCCTATTTTTCTTTACTATTTTATTGATTTGCATTATACCTGTTCATGCTTCAACGATCATTTGGAAAGGGAATGTTGGTGCCACTGACTGGCATACTGGAAATAACTGGATAGGAAATGAGGTTCCTACTATAATGGATAGTGTCATCATCACAGGAGGGGCTGCGACACTAAATGTCAATGTTCTTATCTCTAATGATGCCGAAGCGCGACATATAAAAGTGGACGATCATAGTATACTTTCTACTTTGCAATCAGTGACTCTTAGAGTAGGGCCGGTCTTAAGCGAGGCTGTTCTAATTGAAAAAGAAGGA
>CAZRXJ010000090.1:0-7168 GCA_964604025.1 uncultured Saprospiraceae bacterium
ATCAGGAGCTACTGTTCTCCGCCTTTCATCAAGTACATGCATCCAAGGACCGTCCCTATCAAGGCACAGGTCTGGGACTGAGCATCAGCAAAAAATTGGTATGAGTAAAGAAAATACGGAAGAATCTTTTAAAGCCATTATTGTGGATGATGAGCATGCTGCACTGACCACTCTTGAAAAGAAAATACAGCTATATGCACCTTCTATTAAAGTTGTCGCCTTGGCCAATAGTGCCAAAGAAGGACTCCAAGCGATACAACTTCACAAACCCAATCTTGTCTTTTTAGATATTGAGATGCCTTGGATGAATGGCTTTGAGATGTTAGAGTGTCTGGGTGACCATATTGACTTTGATGTGATATTCGTTACGGCATATGATCAATATGCCATCAAAGCATTTAAATCCAAAGCTATAGACTACTTGTTGAAACCTGTGGATAAGGATGACTTGATAGAGTGTACGAACCGACTCAACGGATCTAAAACTAGGCTTTCTAAGCTAGCCATGAATGACTTAAAAGAGTTGATATTTCGCCCTAATGCACAAGAGAGATTATTAATACATGGTAGCGATACAATCGAAGTACTCATCAAAGATGACATTGTATACTGTCAGGCCGACTCCAACTATAGCTACATATTCACAAAAGACAATCGCAAAATTGTTGCTTCTAAAACGCTGAATCTATTAGAACAAGAACTTGATACAAGCCAACATATACGCATACATCGTTCGTACATCATTAATATAGATAGTATCCAACAATTCAGCACTTCGCAAGGATATGAGGTAATACTTAATTCTGGTAAAAGATTGCCAGTATCAAGGCGACGAAAAGAAGCATTGTTGGCAGCCTTAGCCAAGAGTTCTGACTATTCAGTTTAGATCTTTCGATCTTCTATATAAAAGTGGCTCTAATCTAGCTGAGGACGGACTAGATATCAGCAATCGCATGGGTATACTAAAAGATTAACTTAGCAACAACCACCCCCATCATAAAACCAAGTAGACTCTGAGATAAAGATATCGTCACGTCCAAGGTCAGCCAACGCTCCACCTGTCTTATCACAGACGGCTATTGGTTGGTTCTTTATTAGATTGTGCCCTTTGTTATCATCAAAGTTATCTTCTCCTCCATAATATATCGCAGTCTTGCCTGTGAATACACAAGGACCATCTTCTGGCATTGGATCTTTGATAGCACATACTTCTACACTTTCGATATATATATTCTCATCTGTATCATAGTGCTTAGGATCTAAGATCCTATATGGCCTCTTTGCTCTGATCTCAACAGTGCCAAATCCAGCATCTGTAATCATCTTGATATATTCTTTAAGCGGTAGGCTACCACTAAGGCACAACGCGCGTAATCGCTCGTCATCTCTAAGTTGTTGTGGCATATGTTGATCACATATCGGATCTGAAAGTACTAACCTGCCATGAGGCTTCAACACACGATACATTTCTGAAAGGGCCTTCTTTAGATCATCTATCTTAAATATGTTGAACAAACAGTTCTGTGCAGCTACATCAATAGATTCATCTTCAACGGGCAAGTTAAGTGCATCTCCCTTGCGAAGATCTACAAACTCACTCTTGAACCAAGGGTTCTTCTCTTCTGCTTCTGTAAAGTTTCTTTGAGAAGCGTCTAACATTTCATCCACTACATCTACACCTATTGTTCCTCCTTTCTGTCTTGAGAAATAGGCAAACTGAAGCAACTCCATACCGCCTCCTACACCAACATATAAGATCTTAGGGTCATTAACTAAGTCACGCGGGTGTACAGTACTCCCACAGCCATAGTTCATCTGAAGCATGATAGAAGGTATATCGAGACCTGGCAATTGCCATACCGGTGTTGTCGTACAGCATAAGCCAACATCTGGTGTTTCTGCTGCTGCTTTGTATAAGTCGTGCGTTGCGTCTAAGTATGACATGAGCTCTTTTGATTTTGATCTTGAAAAAAATTAACACGAATATCAATCTTATTGTTTTCAGATGCACGTCTTTTTAAGGACTAATTGACCTCTCTACCTTCATCCTTAGGATTCCAAAGGTTAACAGTTAATTTACATTGGCTTAATATCTATAGGTTTTCTTTGTCATGCAGCTGGTGAGAAGCAATACTAATTTATTAGGGACAATATGGCTTTTATCTGGCTGCTTATTTCCTTTTAACATGATCACTAAGACCGGTGAAAAGGTAACATAGAATTAACATTAGGAAGGTACTTTTGGGCCACATAATTGTCCCTCATGTTAAGATTAATTCTGTTAATGGTCGTAATGACTATTATGAGCTATGAAATTAATGCCCAAATTCCTGCATCAAAATTCGGCAGTGGCTTTCAATTTGTAGGCAAAGATTCCTCATTCTATTTGAAGGCTGGATTTCGGTTTCAGACGCTGTATGTCGGAGAATGGCGCAAGAATGAAGGCCAATCAAGCTTTGACAATGTCAACAACAGTTTCCTAATAAGACGATCAAGATTAAAGTTCAGTGGCTGGGCTGCTTCGCCTAAGCTCTTATATAAATTTGAAGTCGCGTTATCGAATCGCGATCAAAGTGGTGGTATCAGTTCAGAATTCAGGAATGCTCCTAATACTGTGTTGGATGCGTCCTTAGAATATAAATTTGACAGCGGCTTCTCCATACTGTTTGGTCAGCGCAAGTTGCCAGGTAATCGAGAAAGAGTGGTATCATCGGGAGATCTTCAATTAGTAGATCGATCGTTGCTCAATTCTCGCTTCAACATAGACCGAGATGTGGGTCTACAACTTAAAAATAAACATAAGATCGGAGATCGATTTGTCCTCAAAGAGGTAATTGCTATATCCCAAGGTGAAGGCAGGAATGTCACTGCTGGAAATTTTGATGGGCTGTCTTACACTTTCAGAGGAGAGCTTCTACCGATGGGAGAATTTTTGAAAAAAGGTGACTATACTGGGGGAGCTACTGTATATGAGGAGACGCCTAAGTTAGCTCTTGGATTCACTTATGAGATTAACAATAATGCCGTTAGAGAAAGAGGTCAAACGGGTTCGTTTCTCCAGGGAGAGGATGGCACCTATTTTGGTCGTGACATCTTCACCATATTCTTTGATGCTATGGTGAAATACAAAAGATTTTCGCTCATGGCAGAATATGTTAATAAAACTGTAGCTGATGATGATCCATTTGTATTTGATGAAAACAATACACTTGTGGGTCGCTTTTTCACTGGATCCGCTATTAATATAATGGCTGGGTATAATCTAAGTAGCAATTATGAGATATCCATGAGGTATACTACGGTTAACCCTATGGAGGGGGTTGCTCGTGATGAACGAGAGTACACCTTTGGTCTATCGAAATATATAGTGAAACATAAACTCAAGATTCAATCAGATGTTGTGTTTAGAAATACTATAGGGTCGAATAACAGAATCCTCTGGAGGTTTCAGACAGACATTCATTTTTAAGAAAACTATCACCAAAACTTAATCACTCAAAATGGAATTTGGAATTTGGAATGTAATTGAAATACTAGGTTCACTCGCCTTTTTTATCTATGGGATGAAAATGATGAGTGAAGGGATACAAAGAGCCGCTGGCTCTCAGCTTAGAAATATCCTAAGGGCCATGACTAAGAATAGATATCTTGGTGTCTTTACGGGATTTCTGGTAACAGCTCTAGTTCAATCTTCTTCTGCCACCACCGTAATGACTGTCAGCTTTGTCAATGCTGGTCTCTTGTCACTTGTAGAATCAGCAGGTGTAATGATGGGGGCCAACATAGGCACAACGATAACCGGTTGGCTCATTTCTATTTTGGGATTTAAAGTTAAAGTGGCGTCATATTCTATTCCTCTTTTTGCTATTGGACTTCCGATGTTATTTTCTAACAAAGGGAAGTTAAAGCACTGGGGTGAATTCATTATCGGATTTGCTATACTCTTCATGGGGCTAAGTTTTCTAAAAGGTGCTGTCCCTGCTTTAAAAAGCAATACTGATGCGTTAGCTTGGTTACAAGGGTTCACCGAATGGGGAATTTTATCCCGCATCTTCTTCGTGTTAGTGGGTACAGTAGTAACCATAGTCGTGCAATCTTCGAGTGCTGCTATGGCCATCACATTAACCATGTGTGCACAAGGCTGGCTACCGTTTGATGTAGCAGCAGCTATGATCCTCGGAGAAAACATAGGTACTACAATAACTGCAGAGTTGGCCTCACTTGTTGGCAATACGAATGCTAAAAGATCAGCAAGAATTCATTCATTATTCAATATAATTGGTGTCACTTGGATGGTTATTCTTTTACCAGTTCTATTACCTGTGCTTGGTACTTTTGTAGAAACCGTTCTTGGTCAGGATCCTTATTCAAGTGACGGTATGCCGATTGGGTTATCAGCTTTCCATACATTCTTTAATTTGACTAATGTCCTTCTACTTCTAGCCTTTGTTCCTTGGCTCGTTAAAATGTCTATCTGGAGTGTGAAGCCAAAAGAAGGAGAGGAAGATGAAGAACGATTAAAGTTTATTGACACAGCAATAAGAACGCCTGAACTTGCAACCATCGAAGTTCAAAAAGAAGTAGCAAGATTTGGAGAATTGACTTCACGGATGTCAGGATTTAGTCTTGATCTTATAAATGCTTCCAAAGAAAAGAAACAGAGAAAGCTGCTTAAGAAGCTCAGCAAATACGAAAAAATCACAGACAAGTTTGAGCTTGAGATAACTGAATATGTGACTAAGCTTGCCAATCAGGAAATGACAAATAAAACAAGCAAGCGTTTGAGAAGTTTCCTTAACATCTGTAATGATCTTGAACGGATTGGTGATTTGTTCTTTCAGCTTTCCAAAATATTAGAGAGAAAAATAGACGAGAAGTTGTACTTCCTACCTGAACAAAGAACTGAGGTGATCACCATGTTAGAATTAGTCGATGAAGCATTCAATACGATGATAGAGAATGTATCCAACCCACAATATGACAATGTAGACATCACTAAGGCACTTGCTAATGAACTTGCAATAAATGAACAACGAGACAAAATGAAATCTGACAATCTTAATAAACTAGGTGATCCAGATTATAATGTCCAGTCCGCGATGATATACAATAGCGTTTTTTCTGTATTAGAAAAAATTGGAGATCATATAATCAATGTATCAGAAGATATGACTGGAGTTGATAGATAATAGTTGCACGTCACTCTAAAATGAAAAGAGGTATTCTATATAAGAATACCTCTTTTTTAATTTAGGATCACATCAGAAGCTCCATGTTAGATTTGATATAGAATCATCATCGAAATAGCTGGAATATCTACGGACCCAGAAACTTCACGGCCATCTTCTCCATAAAAGTTATCGCCTTCTATGGCCACTTTCCAACTTCTATCTAAGTCATATGGAGCAACACGTGTCTTGGCATTATATATGACAAGGATATTCTTCCAACTGTCGCCATGTGCATGATCACCAATGACAAAACTCAATAGATCATCTTCTGATTTTTTAAATTCTAAATGAGCAACCACATCTTCTTGCGAAGGCATAGAGAATGCAGGGTGCTCTTTCCTAAAAGAAATCAGGTTTTTGTAATACTCAAATACGCTACTGTGCTTCACCTTTCTATTCCAATCTATCTGATTGACAACATCTGGGAGGTTGTAAGAATTGTGTTCTTCACCTTTGGTTCTTAACATCTCAGCGCCCGCATGCATAAAGGCAACTCCTTGACTTGTCATAACAACTGCATTAGCTAATTTGTCCATTGCTATAATATCAGATTCACTGGCATCTCTTCGTGAGACTTTTAGCTTATCATAGATCGTGTGATTGTCATGACAGGACACATAAGTGATCGCTTGCCAAGGGTGATTGGCCCATGGCTCATCAGAATAATTAACAGAGGTGTAATCAATCTGTGGATGCTCAACTGAACCTACTACACCAAACTTTATAGATTCTCCTGTGCCTTTAGCCCCGCTTACAAATCCTCTTGCTCCATCTTCAAAAACTGATCCTTTCAAGCCATCTCTGATATCATCGCTGAATGCACTTAGTTGAGGCATCTGCTTGATGTGCTTCTTAAGCGCACGTCGTTCTTCTGGAAGTGGCGAATCCCCAGCTGTCCAGCCTTCGCCATAAATTATTATATTAGGATTATACTCTTTGAGAGCAGCCGTTACTTCATTCATCGTTTCAATATCATGTATGCCCATCAAGTCAAATCTAAAACCATCAAGATGATATTCTTCAGCCCAATATAATACTGACTCTTTAATAAATCTCCGCGTCATCTCTCTGTCAGAAGCAGTCTCGTTACCACATGCGGACGCATCAGCAAGTCTACCATCATCCCAAGTACGATAATAATAACCAGGGTTTTCAAGATTAAAATTAGACCCCTCATGTATACCTGTATGATTATAAACTACATCAAGGATAACTCCTATACCCTTATCATGAAAAGCTTTAACCATAGTCTTAAACTCTGCTATGCGTGTCGCACCATTATAAGGATCAGAAGAAAAAGAACCCTCTGGTACATTGTAATTATGTGGATCATAGCCCCAATTAAATTGAGCACTATCTAACTTACTTTCATCAATAGAATAATGATCATAAGTAGGCAGCAAGTGAACATGTGTTATACCTAACTCAACTAGATGATCAATAGCAGTGCGCACACCTGAAGGGCCTCTGGTACCCGATTCTACAAGTCCTGTATATAATCCTGGGTAACTTGATCCTGATTGTGGATGAATCGTCATGTCTCTGATGTGCAACTCATATATGATGGCTTCATTAGGATATTCTAATATTGGACCTTTGTCAATAGACCAACCTTCTGGATCAGTTCGATCAAGATCTATGACCATACCTCTTTTTCCATTGACACCTGTGGCCTGAGCATAGATACCTGGTGTCTCACCCAACCAAACACCATCGACCTTAAGATTATAAGTATAGTATGTTAGATGAAGGTCACCTTCTATCTTTCGTAACCAAACTCCATTGTTCATGCGACGCATCACATATGATTCAACAGGGCCTCCATCTGTACCATTGGCATAAAGACTCACCTTCGCTTCTTCGGCGGTAGGCGACCATACCCTAAAGATACTTCGCTCAGCTTGGTAGTCTATCCAAAGGTTGTCATCCAAGGGTAC
>CAZRXJ010000091.1:0-7124 GCA_964604025.1 uncultured Saprospiraceae bacterium
GATGCTCGATCCGCTCTCATTAGAGATAACAGCTGATGGGTCTCAGACCCTATATTCTGAACAGTTTCAGGCACATTATCATAGTCAACATGGTGCACTCCAAGAGAGTCGACATGTGTTTATTCAAGAGGGTTTAGCCTACTATCAAAACCTACATAATCCTCAGAAAATCAGAGTATTAGAGTATGGAATGGGTACAGGCCTCAATGTCTTGTTATCTCAGTTATATGCAGAAGAACATAAGATCTCTGTCGATTATCATTCCACAGAAGGTTATCCTATAGCAGAAGAGGTCTACAAAAAACTTACCTACATCAATGAGTCGTATGATGAGAGACTGCAAGCCATCCATAGGCGACCTTGGGAAAATCAGTTCACTCTATCTGATCACTTCAGTCTTCTAAAAGAAAAGTCCAAATTCGAAGATTTTAAGACAGAGAGAAAGTATGATATCATCTACTTTGATGCATTTGCGCCAAGCGCACAACCCCATCTATGGACTTCTGATATACTTACTACAGCTATCCATGCACTCGATAACAATGGGATCATTGTAACTTTCTGCGCTCAAGGCGCCTTTAAACGTGTGTTAAAATCACTCGGTATGACTGTCGAAAGAGTGCCGGGTCCTCCAGGCAAGAGAGAGATGACACGTGGCACGAAGGAATTGATATAGTCGACTATCGATCGTTTGACTATCCACTGACCACCGCTCAGTTGTAGACCTATTAGCCTTCAATCGTCGACTGAATGTCAATCCGTAGTACTTATAATCTTAAAAATTGGAAAGTGTGGTCTGACCTCTGTTCGTCTTGTGTATCTTAGCGATATTCAATCATTGATCACTATACTGATAAACTATGCGCAGATTGGCTCTTCATTGGCAGATTATCCTCGGGATGGTCATTGGAATTATATTTGGTATTGCCTCTTTGCAAGTTAGTGGAGGCGCTGGCTTTATTATTGATTGGATCAAACCATTCGGTACCATCTTCATCAATGCCTTGAAGTTAATCGCGGTTCCGCTTGTCGTGGTATCACTGATCAAAGGTGTATCCGATCTTCGTGATATATCTAAGTTATCTTCTATGGGTGGACGAACCATAGCCATATATCTGATGACTACGTTGTTCGCAGTTACTATTGGCATACTTGCCGTAAATATTATACAACCAGGAAACCTCATATCTGATGAGACAAGAGAACAGCTTATAGGAGACTTTCAGACCGATGCTTCTGGAAAGATAGCAATGGCAGATGACCAAAAAAATGCTGGTCCATTACAAGCGCTTGTAGATCTCGTTCCTGGAAATATATTTGAAGCTTTGACCAATAACAGCAGTATGTTACAGGTGATCTTCTTTGTGCTCTTCTTTGGAGTAGCGATGATCCTAGTTGATCCAGAGAAGTCTGCGCCTGTCAAAGCCTTTTTTGATGGCCTTAATGATATCATATTGAAACTTATTGACTTGATAATGATATGTGCACCGTTTGGTGTTTTTGCGCTCATGGCAGCACTTGTAGCAGAATCACCTTCTATAGATATCTTTAAAGCACTTCTTGGATATGCCGGTACAGTCTTACTTGGATTAAGTATTCTAATTTTGTTTTTCTATCCGCTGTTGGTCAAAACGATCACAGGTCGCAATATCAAATCATTTTTTGAAGGTATAGCTCCTGCACAGTTGTTGGCATTTTCGACGAGTAGTAGTGCAGCTACCCTTCCTGTAACCATGGAGAGAGTAGAAGAACACCTTGGAGTTGATAAGGAAGTCACTTCGTTTGTACTTCCCATCGGTGCCACTATCAATATGGATGGCACGAGTTGTTATCAAGCTATAGCTGCGGTATTTATAGCCCAAGCTTATGGCTTAGACTTAACCCTTGGACAACAACTCGGTATTGTAGCTACTGCTTCTCTTGCTTCTATCGGCACTGCAGCTGTACCAAGTGCAGGATTAGTTATGTTGGTCATCATACTTGGCCAAGCAGGTATACCGGAAGCAGGCCTTGCGTTGATATTTGCAGTAGATAGACCATTAGATATGTGCAGGACTGTTGCCAACATCACAGGCGATGCTACTGTATCTATGCTTGTAGGCAAATCCATGGGAAAACTTGGAACCCCCAATCCTAAAAATTGGGATGACAACTACGAAGCTGTCAAATGACCTAAACTTAAAGGAGATCATTAAATTTTAAATTATAAAACAAGCATTTAAACTATGTCAGATAACTTAGGTGTAGGATCCAGGGTTAAACACCCAGCATACGGTAATGGCGTGATCATCGGCATAAATAATACAATCTATCAAGTTTGCTTTATACAATATGGTATTAAGCCTCTGGGTAGAGATTACAGTAGCTGGGAAGTTATAGAAGAAGTCAGTGCAGATCAAGAATTGACATTTAACAATTTAGAAAAATCACTAATTAAAATACTCAGTAATTGGTCTGATATAACTGAAGTCGTGGGCCTTGGTGACAAATGGGAAGGAGGTACCATGATCCTTCAACCATATGACCAATCCTTAAAAGGAAAAGAAATTCCTATTGAAACATTTTTTCACAAGATTGTAATGGTACGGGATAGATTGCGTGTGATGGAACAACGCATCAATAGTAGTAAACTTTCTGATGAAGAGAAGGTTAATCTACAACAATATATTACAAGAATATACGGGAGTCTTACCACCTTCAACATCTTATTCAAAAACAAGAAGGAGTCTTTTTCTGGAGAAAAAACAACATAGTATGCCGATTAGTATATTGCAAGGAATTAAGTTGTGGGCATTATCTGTCGCAGTCGTGTGTATATCCTTTTTTACTTCTTGTGTCGAAGTAGCAAAGCCATACGACAAAATACCTCCTGGTATTTGGCGAGCAGAATTAAAACTTAACAAAGGCGCTGTACTACCATTTAACATGGAATCGTCATATGATGGTGATGGAAACTTACAGATTCATATCATCAATGCAGAGGAACGAATCAAAATAGAAGAGATCTCCTTTGGAAAAACAAAGCTGCTAAAAGATACCATTGTTATAGGCTTTCCATTATTAGATACTTATATAACTGCAGAATATAAAGAAAATGTCATGGAAGGAGTCTGGCATGTCAATAACAGAGACAATTATGACATTCCGTTTGTGGCCTACTATGGTCAGTCACATCGATTTACCACAGAAGCAACCCCTCCTAAGGCAGATCTAACGGGTAAATGGGCTGCAACATTTGAGCTTGAAACTCAAGACGAGTATCCTGCTATAGGAGAGTTTGTCCAACAACGAAACAAGTTGACTGGGACCTTCCTTACAGAGACAGGCGATTATAGGTATCTCGAAGGTGCAGTACAAGGTGATCAGTTTTCACTTTCTTGTTTTGATGGTAGTCATGCATTTCTTTTTCAAGGTACAATATCGGAGCAAGAGATCTTATCAGGCTCATTTCTTAGTGGCATACACTATGAGACTAATTGGATAGCAAAAAGAGATGAGAACGCGACACTCACAGATGTCTATGGTCTCTCGCAGATCACTACGCCAGATAAGAAGATCAGTTTTGAACTTCCTAATACAGATGGAACATTAGTATCTCTGGACGATGAGAGATATGAAGGCAAGGCAAAGTTGATCACTATAATGGGCACTTGGTGTCCCAATTGCTTAGATGAGGCAAAATTTATTATAGACTACTTAGAAAACAATCCTAATGATGAACTTGAAGTCATTGGATTAGCTTTTGAAAAATATAGAGATAAGAGCACTGCAATCTCTAAAATTAAAAATTATAAAAACAGACTTTCTATCCCATACGAATTGTTGCTGGCTGGTTACTTTGACAAAGCTGAAGCAACAGAACAACTTGGTTTCATTGATGAGATTCTATCCTACCCTACGCTCCTGTTTGTCAATAAGAACAATGAAGTAATCAAAGTACATACGGGATTCAACGGTCCAGCTACTTCAGAATACGCATCTTTCAAATCTTCATTTGATAAATTGATAAGAGAGATTACTCTTTAGACGTTCTAATATGTCACCATTCTGACATTACAACAAATCTCTCTTTTTTTAACATTTAGGCTCAACTTTGAAATAATCAATTCTTATAATTGATTAACCCGATATATAACATCAAGATTGTAAAAAATATGATATTACAATATTGATTGAAGCCATTGATTTAACACAATTCAATTAATCTCAACTGCAAAAGATGGAATTCAATCATTCTTCTCTAAATAAATTTTAATAAAACAACTATAGATTTTGTTTCTAACATATTACTGATTTGCTTTTAGTTTTAACAATTAGAGAATTTGCTTTTACAAGAGCAACAATTCCAAAAACTTTCATCTCTTTGAATGGAAGATTATCGGACTATCTTTGAATAGAACGTATCTACTTTTAATAGAATGACTAAACTTACATCTCGTCAAAGAGAGATTCTTATGCTCATATCAGATGAGTTTACAACCCAAGAAATAGCAAACAAACTTGGATTAGCAATAGGAACAGTTGAAGTTCACAGGAAGGTTTTATTTAAAAAATTTGGAGCTAGAAATGTTGCAGGGCTTATTAAGAAAGCTTGTATGGAAGGATATTTTAACTCATCTCAAGAGCCCAAGATTTAAGACGCAGATCATAGCTAACACATACCAGTAGATATTTAGAGGAATTCAGAAACAATAAATTTTGCAGTAAAAAATCATAAAAGAGTTACTGGAAATTAAAATTGTTATGATTTACTCACCTATGTTAAAGCTCTTGTGATCAAAGAAAAGAATCTCGCCAAATTCAGGTTTATAAATACAAATCACCATGAATTCAAACCCGAGGTTTCAAATATTTAGCGTCTAAAAGAGCTCTTTATTATTTTAAAATATCTTATAAATTAATAATCAACTACCGATCGCTTATAGCACTATAATAGTTGAAAAAAACACTTAATAAGCCGGATTCTGTAATCCTAACAAGTTAGGATCTCTATCATTTATCTAAGCTGCCCACCCCTTCTGACTCGCCCGAGCAAGGCTACCTTCATATCGAAGATCAGAATATACGTGACATTGCAACTCGCAAGGTTTATCCATCTCTCCGATTGCTCGAAGATATCGTGGTCTCTTACACCGCGTTTTCACCTTTACCTGTTGTACAAGACAAGAGGAAGTATAGTTTTCTGTGACACTCTCTGTCCACATATCATTATAATATATGTCCCACCTTTTAAGTGGTGCGATACTCTGCGTTGTCCGGACTTTCCTCCCCGATCTTCATCGGAGCGATAGAGTAAAGTGTTTGATACAAACTTATACAATTTTCATATGATATCTCAATCGCGTTACTAAGTACATCTTAGTTAAAACAGAGAACTGAGGATAAATATTTATTTTAGATTTTTCCTATCCAATGATGACCAAAGTCTCATATGAAAAAGATCGTATTCTTAGTTATATCGATGGCTGCCATAGCCTGTACTACTACAAGTAAAAATACTGAAACTAAAAAGCGGCCTAATATCGTCTTTATCATGTCCGATGATCATGCATATCAAGCGATTAGTGCTTATTCTGATCATTTAATCCAGACACCCAACATCGATCGAATTGCTAATGAAGGGATGCTCTTTACTAATGCTTGTGTTACCAACTCAATATGCGCTCCATCCAGAGCAGTTATCTTAACTGGCAAACACAGTCATCTAAATGGCAAGATTGACAATGTCTTTCAGTTCGATACAACACAGATTACGTTTCCACAAATACTCCAAAGTAATGGCTACCAAACGGCCATGTTTGGCAAATTACATTTTGGTAACAACCCAAAGGGCTTTGATCAATTCAAAATACTTCCAGGTCAAGGCACTTATTATAATCCAGACTTTATAACCAAAGACAGTGGACGCATCAATATCGAAGGATATACTACAGATCTAATAACAGATATGACTTTAGATTGGTTGGATAAAGAACGAAGGGAAGATGATCCGTTTTTGCTTATGTATCTACATAAAGCCCCGCATAGAGAATGGCTCCCAGCTAAGAGGCACTATGAAGATTATATCACCAAGACTTTTCCCGAGCCAGAGACACTATTTGATGATTATGAAGGAAGAGGCCGGGCGGCTAGAGAATCAGAGATGAACCTACTCACTCATATGAACTGGGCCGGTGACTCCAAGATACCACCAAAAGTAATGGATGAACTTGGTATACCGCCTACTGCTCATTGGGACAAAGGTGCATATGCTCGAGAAGTCGGTAGACAGACGCCTGCTCAAAAGGCAGATTGGGATAAGATCTATAATCCAATGATCGAAGACTTTAAAAAGAATTATCCCAATATGTCCCAGAAGGATAAGATGCGTTGGCGCTATCAAAGATATATGCAAGACTACCTTGGATCCATAGCAGCTGTTGACGAAGGAGTCGGACGAGTACTCGACTATCTTGATGAACATGGTCTGAGTGATAATACAATAGTTGTTTATACTTCAGATCAAGGATTCTACCTAGGTGAGCACGGCTGGTTTGATAAAAGGTTTATCTATAATGAATCTTTTAAAACTCCACTTTTGGTCAGGTGGCCGGGTGTTATTTCACCTGCTTCGACCAACACTCAGATGGTTCAAAATCTAGACTTTGCCCAGACTTTTTTAGAAGCAGCAGGTGTCGATGCTCCATCGGACATGCAAGGTGAAAGTCTCGTCCCTCTTATGAAAGGGCAGTCGGAAGACTTTAGAGATGCCGTCTATTATCATTATTATGAATATCCTTCTGTACACATGGTTAAGAGACACTATGGATTTGTAAATGAAAACTATAAGTTGATTCACTTTTATTTCGATATAGACGAATGGGAACTTTATGACCGGAAAAAGGACATACATGAAATGAATAATGTATATCATGATCCAGCATATGCCGATGTAGTGATTGATCTTACACAAAGACTTAAAGAGATGAGAACTTTCTATAAAGATTCTCCAGAGTTAGACCAAGCTTATATTGAGAAATACAAAGACTTGAAGCGCTGGGATAAGTAAAAAAACAGGTTGATTTCTATACTGAAAGTTTAAATAAAAGTTGACTTTTAAACTACCCTTAAATCTATCGCACAGG
>CAZRXJ010000092.1:0-7107 GCA_964604025.1 uncultured Saprospiraceae bacterium
GGGTAAATGGAATAGCCAATTCTAAAAAGATGCTTTTTGATAATAATGGATTGAATCTTTCTAATTGGAAAGAAGATCTTATTGAAAAAGGCGAAGAGATGACCTTCGAGACATTTGTTGAACAAATACAAAACCACAATCTGGCAAACTCAATTTTTATAGACTGTACAGCCAACCATAGTATTAAGGATCATTATGCACGTGTCCTTCGTTCTAATATATCGATTACAACCGCCAACAAAGTAGCCGCCTCAGATAAATATGAAAATTATAAAGGGCTTCATATGCTTGCGCTGAAGCATAATGTTCATTTTTTATACGAGACCAATGTTGGAGCAGGCTTACCAGTTATATCTACACTTGATGGGCTGGTAAGAAGTGGAGATGAAGTAGAAAGTATAAAGGCCGTGATATCAGGATCTCTTTCATATATTTTCAACAATTATGACCCGACTAAAAGTTTTAAAGAACTGATTATTGAAGCAAGAGAGAAAGGATATACGGAACCTGACCCGAGAGATGATTTGTCAGGTCAAGACATCAAAAGAAAAATTATAATTTTGAGTAGGGTAGCAGGGTATAAGATAGAATCCGAAGATGTTTCTATAGAACCTTTACTGCCTCTGGCTTGTATGGAAGCAGAGACGATAGATGATTTTCTAGTAGAACTTGACAATCATGACGCGCACTTCAGGGGTCTAATCGAAGAGGCACATGCCAAGAATGCCAAATTACGCTATGTGGCTTCATTAAAAGAAGGAAAAGCTTCGATCAATCTTGAGATGGTTACTCAAGAAAGCCCATTCTATAATTTGGCAAGTACAGATAATATGATCGTATTTCATACTGCAAGATATAAGGAGCGACCTCTGGTTATCCAAGGGCCCGGAGCCGGAGCAGATGTCACCGCTGCAGGTGTTTTTGCTGAGATTATTCAGTTAGGCAATGCTGTAGCTTAATATTTACCTGCCAATCTGACTGAGACCCATCCCTTTTTCTTGGTATTTTGTGTCATAGGGGCAGTAATTAATGCGTTTTCATGAGTGGAATGGATATTGACTATAGTATCTTCCGAATAATTACCTTTTATGTTCAATGATCTATTTTTTCTTGACCACCTATCTGATGACTCAGAGTTTCCGCCCATTATAAGTTTCAATGCTGGAGATGAGGAGGACAAGAATGTCTCATACCCTAGCAACCTTCCAATACTAGCGCTAAAAAACACTGTGTTATATCCAGGTGTGGTCCTGCCTATTACGATAGGCAGAGATAAGTCCATCAAAGCCGTAAAAAAAGCACATGATGATGGTAAGTTCATAGCTGTACTATCACAGAAAGATGTAGAGAATGAAGACCCTGCATCAGATGAACTTTATGAGATAGGCACTATAGCTAAGATCATAAAGATGCTCAAGATGCCTGATGGCAGCACAACTGCAATCTTGCATGGTCGTATCCGTTGCACTAAATCGGTGGTTACACAAGATGATCCATATCTAAGAGGAGATTTCGAGGTGCTCAATGATATAGATGGTGAAGACAAGTTAGAATTTGAAGCCATCATTTCTTCTATAAAAGATAAAGCTTCCAAGATAATAGAGCTTTCACCTCAGATACCTTCTGAGGCTTCATCTATGCTTGATAACATGTCGAGCCCTTCTTTTCTTATCAACTTTATAGCATCTAATCTTAATCTTGAAGTGCCTCAAAAACAAGAGATGTTAGAGATTTCTAATACCTCTGATAGAGGACAGAAAGCCCTTACACATCTAGATGCTCAGTTGCAATTACTTGAGTTGAGATCAAAAATAGAAAACAAGGTTAGGACGGATATTGAAAAACAGCAGAGGGATTATTTTCTAAATCAGCAGCTTAAGACGATACAAGAAGAACTTGGTCAAAATCCGCAACAAGCTGAGATCAACCAATTGGCTAAAAGAGCAAAAGACAAAAAATGGCCAACCTATGCTAAGGATCAATTTTTAAAAGAACTTAATAAAGTTAAAAGAATAAACCCTCAGGTGGCGGAGTATTCTGTCACTCTTAATTATCTAGAGATGATGTTAGATCTTCCTTGGGAGACCTATACGACAGATAATTTTGACTTACAGCGTGTCCGTAAGGTTCTAGACAAAGACCACTATGGTCTAAAAGAAGTCAAGGAGCGCATCATTGAGCATCTTGCTGTACTTAAGTTAAAAGGAGATATGAAAGCTCCGATTATTTGTTTAGTCGGTCCTCCAGGAGTAGGAAAGACGTCTTTGGGCAAATCCATAGCCCGAGCACTTAAACGAAACTTTGTTAGAATGTCCCTTGGTGGATTACATGATGAAAGTGAGATCCGAGGACATAGAAAGACTTACATAGGAGCAATGCCTGGTCGGATCATCAAGTCTTTGAAGAAAACGGGATCATCTAATCCAGTCTTCATCCTTGATGAGATTGATAAAATAGGTAAGGACTTTAGAGGAGATCCTTCATCTGCACTTTTAGAAGTGTTGGATCCAGAACAGAATGCCACTTTCTATGATAACTATCTTGATCTTGAGTATGATTTGTCAAAAGTGATGTTTATCGCTACTGCAAATTCTCTAAATACCATTCAGCCGGCGCTGTTAGATAGAATGGAAATTATACATATTAGTGGGTATTCGACAGAAGAGAAATTACACATTGCTCAGAAGCATCTTGTACCTCAAGAAAGAACTTCTCATGGCCTAAAAGCCAGTCATATAAATCTTTCTAAGACAGTCATTGAACAAGTCATACAAGACTATACACGTGAGTCAGGAGTTAGGTCATTGAGTAGACGTCTTGCTGGCATCATGAGACATACAGCCAAGCGCATCGCTATGGATGATGAGTCCAAAGTGACGATTAAAAAAGAAGATCTCACTGCAATACTAGGACCGTCCAAGTTCTCTAGAGATAAGTACGCCAAACTTAAAATCCCTGGAATAGCAGTTGGTCTTGCCTGGACCCAAGTGGGCGGAGATGTGTTGTATATAGAAGCTAGTTTGAGCAAAGGAAAAGGTAAGCTGACCCTTACGGGAAATCTGGGAGACGTCATGAAAGAGTCAGCTACGACAGCTTTAAGTTATATAAGAAGCAATGCCCAATCATTGGGTATCGAACACACCATCTTCCAAGAAAATGATCTTCATATACACGTGCCACAAGGAGCGATACCTAAAGATGGTCCAAGTGCAGGTGTCACTATGTTATCGGCCATTACGTCGATACTCAAGAACAAACCACTAAAGCCGTATTTGGCTATGACCGGTGAGATCACATTGCGGGGACAAGTCCTGCCAGTTGGTGGTATCAAAGAGAAAGTGCTTGCAGCGAAGAGGTCTGGGATCAAAACAATACTAATGTGTGCTGAAAACAAAAAGCACATAGACCAGATACCACCAGAGTTCATCAAAGATCTATCCTTTGTTTATGTAGAAAAAATGGAAGATGTACTGCATCATGCATTAGGACTTTAGTCGTTAAATGCCTGTTAAAAGTCACTTCATAAGGTTCTTCAACCGACTTGAGTCGTTTAATGCTTAACTTTGTTGAAGATGTCTATATTAAAATCTGTCGTTCTATTTGGGCTATTGCTTTTAGCTACTGGTTTAGTGGCACAAGATGAAGCAAAAGTAGTCCAACTTTCAGGTCAAATCACTGATGAGAACGGCAAAGTTCCACTGTATACTAATATCGCTGTCAAAGGAACAAGTAGGGGTACAGTCTGTCGGATAGATGGATTTTATTCTTTGCCAGTAAGAGAAAATGAAGTTGTCGTATTTACCCGGATCGGGTTTATGGACCAAGAATATACAGTACCAGAAAACGTAGATGATACCTTTATATCTAAAGACATTGTTCTCAAGAAGGATACACTCTTTTTACCTGAAGCATTTATCAGACCATGGCCAGATCGCGATTTCTTTGAGATAGAGTTTTTAGCTCTTGAAGTTGAAAATTATTTGGAGGATATAGCCTACGAAAACCTTTCTCCTGACAAGTTTGAAATACTCAAACAGACATTACCTTTAGATGGAGGAGAAGTCTCCAAGATAGAATTACAACAGAGAGCTCAAGCGTATTATTCTGCTGGACAATTCAGACCTCAAAACATATTCAATCCGCTCTCGTGGAAGAAGTTTATAGATGCGATCCGTAGAGGTGATTTTAAAAAGAAGAAAAAGAAATAGTTATTACAAGTTATAACTAGACCGTCATGATGACTGGTCGATCTCTTCTTTTATACCAATAATACATCCCTATTATTCCAGCAACAAATACACCTATTGATATAATCTGAGCTTGTGATAACTGCCATCCGAGGAAGTCATATCTAGGATTGACACGTATGTATTCAATTAGAAATCGCTCGATACTCATCAACATAGCGTACAAGAAGAATATAAAACCAGTGAACTTGACTCTTTTTCTAAGCACCCATAGAACGACAAATATCAATACACTTGCGAAAATCTCATAAATAGGAGTAGGGAATACACCTTCAGCTAATCTTCTACAGTACTTGTCTGTACAACCTTCTATGGCAACGCCTTCATTTAAGACATTGTGAGGATAGTCATATGACCACATCCAATCTGGAAAAACAAACCAACCGGGCTTTGCAAGTTCATTAACGATACCCCAATCACCATCTCCTGAAAATTGACAACCCAGACGACCGACAGCGTAACCAAGTATCAGTGCAGGAGCGATACCATCCATAACATGAATCGGAGGAATCTTATGTCTCTGGACGAAGAGGTAATTAGCAATAAAGGCCAATATCAATCCTCCATATATTGTCAATCCACTACCAGAAAATAACTGTCCTATAGGATCGCTCCAAAATGAATCAAGATTTTCCAAGATTGAAAACAATCTAGATCCTAGTAAGCCAAATATTGCCGCGATAACTGTTATATCTCCTATACGCTGATGGGGATAAGTAATTCGCTTAATGATCTTAGGTTGGTCGAGCTTTGTTTTTTGTCCCTGCCAAAAGGTATATCCACCAAATGCTAGAAAACTGACGATGCCAATAAGCCAATTACCTTGACCTGAGAATACCATCCCAGCTGCATTCTCTTTAAAGGCATCAAAATCATTGATTATGATAGGAAGCTTAAAGCCAATTACAAAACCAAATATTGCATTGAGCAGTACTTCGTTCCACTTTGCACCAGTTCCAATTGTCTCTTGCGTTGTTATTGGAATCAATAGTCCTTCTTGCTCTTTTCTTTTTAACTCTTTGTACAGTACATAAGCAGCTGTAAAGAAGGTTAGCCCGAGCATTAGCCCAAACATTTGGACTATTGAAAAGGCATTGTCTCTAGCCGTGCCAAAAAGATCATGAAGGAGATAAGATAAATTGGGATACATAGAAGTCTCTGTTCAAGTAAGATACGCAAGGTAATAGAAATGCGGCATGGGCACTAATGGTGTATTTAGATACTTACGCCTAAAGATGCAACGATGAGTTTATCAAAGGGCTTTTTTGCTAATTGAGTATAACAAGCATTGATGGTAGATCCAGTAGTTATGACATCATCAATTAGGATTATTTTACGAGGACTTGTCTTATCAATATCTATAGTAAATGAGTTCTTTAATGCTTGAGAACGTTCATTTTTATCCTTTGCCGTTTGTGAAGTGTCATGTTTGGATCTTATGAGATAATCACTGATTACAGGGATGTCAATAATTGATGTAAATCCTTTTGCGATTTCTTCGGCTTGGTTATATCCTCTTACTCTTCTTCGTTTCTTATGAATCGGCACTGGGATGACATTATAGCCAGCGAAATCTTGCTCTTTAGACAAATGCTTTGCGAGCAAAACCCCAAGATCTCTGGCCACTCTATATTGTCCTTCATACTTGATGCGATGGATTATCTCGGCTACATAAGAGTCTTTAGAATAGTAAAAAAGAGACCAGTAATCTTTTATCTTTTCTGGGAAAAAGTCTTTCCCTTCTAATGCCGCGTAGGCATCATATTGGGTCTGAACGAAAGGAAGTGCTTCCTTACATCTTAGACAAAAATGTGAGCCATGAAGAGGCTCGTACTCTCTACATGCATAACAGAGCTCAGGGAAGATAAGACCTAAAACTGTGTCGATGTATCTTTTCACTCTTACCGCACTAATACTTTCTTGCGCTCTCGAAGAAACTCCTGTTCTGTAAGTACTCCTTTTTTTCTTAGCTCCATGAGTCTGTTAAGCTGAGCTAATAAGATATCATCCATCGGCTTTTCGCCATGGTCTTGCTCGTTTTTGACTCTTTGATTGAGCTTAAATCCATTGACTTTAAAATCTTGAAACTCTGGCTGAATTCTAATGAATGCCAGATCATCATGAGTCATGATCCGATTGTGATCCTTAAGGCCTTTTACAACTGCCAATTCTAGATACTTAAAGGCTTTCTCTTTGTCTTCTAATAGAGAATATGCACATGCCAAGTTAAAGTGAATAGAGATATCCTGTGGATCTATCTTCAGAGCCTTGTGAAAATCTTCGATGGCCTCTTCAATGTCGTATTCTTTGTATTTTTTTAATCCGCTCTTTTTAAAAGGATTAGATCGAACTCTACTCGCACCGCGATTTTTGTTTTTACGTGCTTCATATCGTTCAACTCGTGAATTAGGCTTTCGAGATGGCCTTTGTCTTTTATATCGTTTATTGAACTTGCGATCGAACTCTTCTGGAGGCATCATAAGATACCTCAACCCATCTATGATGCCCAGAATAGCTGCGACAGGAAAAAGATCAGCTGTCATCATAGATAAGAATATATAAAACACCCCAGCTCCAGGTTCTCTGAGATAGAACTTGTGTAGACCAATAGATCCGCCTACAATTGCTAAAAGTGCTGCAACAACCTTATTCTTCATACAATGATCGTAGAGAATGCCAAATTACTTAAAAAGTAGGACAAAAGGACGGGCGATAGTCTTGAGTTTCTTAAGCCATAAAGCACGAGAAAATAAACCTCAATAAGCCGTCCAAAAGATCGAACATATTAAAAAAATTCATATATTTGATTTTTAGTTATTGTAACTCAATACCTACCTGCTGTTACAGCCTTACTCCCGAG
>CAZRXJ010000093.1:0-7063 GCA_964604025.1 uncultured Saprospiraceae bacterium
CCCAGCATTGATATATGAGGGGCTGACAATCGTCATATCTCCGCTCATCTCATTGATGGAAGATCAAGTCTCTGCCCTCAAATCTCTGGGTATAAAAGCTGAAGCAATTCACAGTGGTCATACATACGGCAATATTGATCGCATCCTCGATAATTGTATATACGGTGATATAAAGCTGCTCTATGTTTCGCCAGAAAGATTACAACATGATCTGTTCAGAGAGAGAATCAAAAAAGTCAATGTCGACCTTGTGGCTATCGATGAAGCGCATTGTATATCTCAATGGGGCCATGATTTTCGACCCAGCTATCTAGAAATCAGAACGTTCATAGAAGAATGTAAGCCAAGACAGATTATCGCACTCACAGCTACGGCGACAGACAAAGTATTAGAAGAATTAAAGTCATTGATATTCGCTCATGAGCCTCAAGTGATAAAGGGGTCATTTGCTCGTGACAACATAGCGATACAATTTGTAAGGACAGATGATAAGGTAGGAGCAATTGTTGAGATGAGTCAACAACCACTAAAAACTATAATTTATGTAAGAAGCAGAAGAAGAGTAAAGATGATTGCTCAAATGCTCCTCAACAACAACTACAAAGCTGCCTTCTACCATGCCGGATTGACATATAAAGAAAAGCGAGAGATACAATCAGACTTTAAGGACGATTCTTTAGATATCGTGGTTGCAACTAATGCATTTGGGATGGGTATAGACATATCTAACGTCTATCGAGTTATACACTATGACATACCACCGTCTGTAGAAGAATATTATCAAGAGATAGGAAGAGCTGGAAGAGATGGAAAACCGTCTCAAGCCATATTGTTATTAGGAAAAGATGACTTGGCTTATAGCAGGAGAAGATTAACTGAGGACTTTCCACCTTTTGAATTTGCAACGAAACTTTATAAATCAGTTCATGTCTATTACAATGTAGGTCTTCATGAAGGGGTAGGTATCTCCAAACCCTTGAAGCTTCAGAAGATAAGTGATGCGATTGGAGTCGGTATAAGAAAACTGAATAGTGGATTAAAACTATGGCAACGTTTAGGTGCTTGGGAGCTATCGCAAGATTCTAGACCCAGAGTATATTGTAATATTGTTATGTCTCCACAAGAGTTGCGTCAAGAGGAAAATCGACATCAAGATTTATATCCTTTACTGGATTACTTTATGAGGCATTATGAACACCTTTTTGATGGTTGGATTCAGTTGGATATCGATAAAGACAGTAAGCGCTTAAAATTATCCTCAAAAGAATTTAAGCAATGTTTAGACCGATTGTCTGATCTATCAATAATAAAGTTGTACAAGCTGGAGCCCGGACAGATGATAAGTTTTATTCAAAATAGAATCTCAAACAAATATCTTCAGCCCTATAAATCAAAGTACAAATCGCTCAAAAAAATGTCTCAAGATAGATGGTCAGGTGTTGATTCACTCATTGAAACGGATGGTTGTAGGATGAATAACATTTTGAGATATTTTGGAGAATCTACTGATATGCAGTGTAGTGCCTGTGATAATTGTACGAATGATGATTCGCCAACTACCGAAGCAAAAGCTGAATTGAGACAACAACGGATCAACGAACATAAAGGCTTAGATTGGACTTAAGTAATTTGATGAAAGATTCATACGATGTTATTTGTCTAGTGTCCAATGATATTACATATGATAGGAGGATGATTAGAATCTGTACGACATTGGCAGAGTCAGGCAAGAAGGTGTTGTTGGTAGGTCGTAAGTTACAGACATCGCATAGTTTAGACGACTATTTATTCGACACTTATAGGGTTAGCTGTATGTACAATAGCGGTCCATTATTTTATGCCGCTTTAGTTGTTCAATTTAGAGAATTGTTAAAAGTATTGAACTATAAACAATTAGTGTTAGTAGACTTAGATACCATATTGGTGACTCGCCTGATTAGAAAAAAAGAGGCAAAGCTGTTCTGCGACTTGCATGAGTATTTTGAAGAGACGCCTGAACTTATTGGTCGTCCTATTAAAAAATGGATCTGGTCAAGAGTAGGGAAGTGGTGTATGACATGTATCGATGTTGTCTATACAGTCAATGGAAGCCTATCAGATATATTCGCTAAAGAGTATAATCGAAAAATAGAAGTCATAAGAAACGTGCCAGAACAAAAGAATATCGATCAAACAACAGTGATCACTCCATTAAAGACGGTATATCTTGGTGTTTTGAATCCTGGTCGCGGATTAGAAAACATTATAATGGCCATCAAAGCCATCGATGCAGTTGAGCTGACAATCATTGGAGATGGTCCTCTAAAAGAAAAATTAGAATTGTTAGCAAAAGATAACAAACGAATCTCTTTCACCGGAGCTTTGCCACCTGAGCAACTTTCTGATATATTAAGTCAACATCATATCGGTTGGAACATACTTGAAGATAACAGTAAGAGTTATTATTATTCTTTGGCAAATAAGTTCTTCGATTATCTAAATCACAACCTTCCAGTTGTTACAATGGATTTTCCAGAATATGCTACTGTAATAGATAAGTATAAATGTGGATTGAAATTAGAAAATAGTGATGTGACCACTATAGAAAATGCACTAACCAGCATATTGAGCAATTTATCAATTGTCTCAGAGATGCAATCAAGATGCAGTTCGGTAATAGATGATAATAACTGGAGGCTAGAGTCTAAAAAGCTTTTGTCATTGTATCAAGAGACAGAAGAATAAATTAAGCAGATCTAATCAAAAAGCCCGCTGTAATCAGAAGATTTTTCAATCTTTTGTTTCTCAGCTTGATATTCATTGAGGTCAAGACTGTCTTCGTTTATATTTTCTTGTCCACCGAGGAGCAGAAGCGTACTCTTCTTCTCATATTCTTCAAGCATCTTCATTCCTTCTTCTTCAAATATTCCATTTTGTAGATCAACCGACTCCATAAAGTTAGCTGAAAGCTCCATGAACTGTTCCATCTCTCCAACCTTGTTGGCTACATCATCTGCTATGACTTCCATGGCTTGATCAAACATGGCTCTTTTGTCAGAGTTGCCAGATATAATATTCATAGCGGACTTCATGGCACCATGTGATGCTCTAATAGCTTTTCTTTCTTGCTCCTTAACTTTTACCTGATCCTTAGTGTCCTCTAATAAGATCTCAGAATTAGAGTACATCTTGGTTAAGACTTTATAAAGCAAACCCATCTTATTGTGGAGCTTTTCATACTTAGCATTAGATTCTTTAAGACGGGCAGCTTTGCGACTGGATAACATCAACTGCTGGTTGTTGTTCAGTTCTTTAGCCTTGCGAGCGATTTTGAGATTTTGTTCGATTTCCTTAGTATTGTCGATCATCATTGTCTTGATCTTTCTCATCTGACCTCGGAGACCGCCGATCTGTTTGCCCATTTTCTTAAGGTTGTTACTCAAGTCGTCGACATAGTTCTTCAATATACCTATCGGGTCGATCGTAACGAAGATGCTTGTGATCTTACGCATAGCACTTTTGTACATATACCCTACAAGCGCTCTCATCTTTGGATCTAAGATCATGTAGACGAGCACACCAAGAGCGGCTATAGTCGCTACAAGACCCAACAGACTTGAAGCAAAACCCACGAGCGCTCCAATATTTGTAGCAACAAGAAATCCTAATCCACCCAGCACTGCGAGCAAAAAGACAGAACCTGTAACTCCCTCAGGGCGCGACCAAAATGATTTAGGCTTAGTTGAAACATTCTCTAAAGATGAAAAGTCGGACATATCAAGTAGTTGTTTATAGCTTGTAATGAATATATAAAGGACAAATTATTAAAATATTATAGATGTAGTCTTCTTCAGTATAGACAAAATGAACTGTCAACCTAGTTAAACGAAGTCTACATCACTCACCATAGGCAACCTCATCAGGTCTCCGATACTCTCTTCTATGTTCTTTCCTCCAAAGATGATCTTGTATATCGTCGTGATAATAGGTGCATGTAATTCGAACTTGTTGACAAGGTAGTGAGCGATATGCAGAGAGCGGATACCTTCGACTACTTCCTCAGCATTAGCCAAAATATCGCCTATCTTTTCTCCATGAGCAATACGTTTTCCACAACTATAGTTTCTACTCTTATTAGATGTGGCAGTGGCTATGAGATCTCCTATGCCTGCCGTGCCAAAGAAACTTTTAGTGGATGAACCCATTAAATCGCCGAGTAGAACCATTTCGCGCAAGCCTCTTACAATCAAGATGGCTTCAGAGTTTTTGCCAAGATTCTTTCCTCCTATCAGCCCAGAAGCCAGTGCTATGACATTCTTGAGTGCTCCAGTTAATTCTGCTGCACGCATATCATATGATCCAAATACAAAGAATCGATCCCCAGACAATGCTTGACGACCAGCATTGATCACCTCATCAAATTCGCTAGCAATAACAGTAGCAGTTGGCAACCCTTGAAGTATCTCAGATGCGAGATTGGGGCCGCAAAGTGCACCTATTCTGATGACATCGGTCTCATCTAAGATCACCTCACTCATCGTCTTAACATCCCTCCTCTTAAATCCTTCAAACTTAAATCCTGATTCCAGCTCTCCTGGTAATATGTCAAACCCCTTAGTACCGTGAATCAATATGTGTTCAGGTGTCAGATGTGGAGCCATTTCGTGAATCACTTTTCTAAAGTGAACTGACGATATCACTGGAAGCATCATCTGACACTTCGCACATATCTCTTCTATAGATGTCGTGGCACTAACGTTATCGGCAAAACTGATGCCCCTATACTCATGATCATTATTGATACTATCCACAAGTTCTGATCTCCTGCTATATATGATAACATTAGTATTCTGGGACATGAGGTTAGTAAGTGCAAAACCGAACTTGCCGCCCCCAACGACCCCAACATATTTTTCTGGATTCATGATATCTGCTGTCTTGGATGAAGATAGCTTTTTTACTTCTTTTTCTTTTGCTTGGACTGTTGCTCTCTTATTCTTTGTTGTTGTTCCATAGCCTTGGCAATCTTTTCTTGGAAACCTCCTTTCTTTTTAGGCTTGGCTTTTTGAACATTTAGCTTTTCTAAGATCTTGTCATTATCAAAGACAAAGTTTTTAGTGATTATGGTCTGACTTATGGTGAACAAGTTGCTAAAGAGCATATAACAAGTCAGCCCAGATGCATATGTATTGAAGAAACCGAAGAACATAACTGGCATTAGATATTGGACGTACTTCATAGCTGGGTTAGCAGACATGTCCATATGCTTAGAATTGTAATAAGTATAGATCACTTGAGATACGGCGTATAGCACTGTGAATAAACTCAAGTGAGCACCCAAGAAAGGAATAGAAAAGGGTAGATTGAACCATACATCATACGATGAAAGATCATGCGCCCACAAGAAAGACTCTTGTCTAAATGTTATAGATGCTGGGAAAAATCTAAATAACGCATACCAGATAGGTATCTGAGCAATCATAGGCATACAACCACCAAGAGGGCTTACGCCATACTCTCGATAGACTTTCATGGTCTCCATCTGGGTCTTCTGAGCGTCACCTTTAAACTTGTCCTTTAGCCCAGCAAGTTGGGGCTTTAGTGCAGCCATTTTCGCTTGACTCTTTAACATCTTATAGGTCAATGGATATACTGCCATCTTGATGATAAAGATCAATACTATGATTACAATACCCTTGTTTCCGATGAATCCAGATAACCAGTTGAAAAATGGTCTTATAACATGACGGTTGATATCACCAAATATGCTTCGTCCGAAAGGAATGACCTCTTCAAGGTCATTGTCAAATGTTACGAGCCGGTTGTACTCATTAGGTCCTAAGTATAGCTTCATGTCGAAGGCATCGCTGCTTCCTCTTGCTATAGGTATAGTCATTGTAGCATTGATCTTCTTAAGATCTGGTTCATCATCTGATGCCATTGTCACTGAAGTATTGAGCCCTTTAAAGGGTTCTCCAGCAGCTACTAAAGAAGTATTGAAGAATTGATTGACAAAAGATATCCATTGCATGGATTTGCCATCTAACGACTCCGAGTCATCACCTCGACAGCTACAATAATCTGAATCTTCATCAGTCTCTTTGAAATATATAGTGGCATATGATTTTTCGAAGAATCTATTCTGCTCTATTGGATCAAGATAGTTTTCGATGTGAAGGGTTACCGCATCTTCATTTCTAAGATAGTTGCTAAGACCTACAATGTTGATTTTGTAGTCAACCTCATAACTATTTGGCTGTAGGGTATAGGTCTGTTCAATATACCCTCCGTCTTCGGTTTGCGCTCTGAACGATATACTATTACCGGTTTGTCTTGCATCAAAATATAAGTCTTCGGTATTGATGATACGATCAGTGAGTTGTATGTCATAACCCCATTTGTTTTTCTCATCTTCGAAGAGTTTTACTAACTCTTTTTGCTCTTCTTCTTTTGGTTGAGATAATATCTTGAAGTGTTCTTTTAGTTCTGCATAATTGATACGTCCACCCTTATTAGAAAGCGATATGGTCAGAAATTCATTGGACAGTGTATAATCTTTTTGACTGCCTGAAGCCGCTGTCGCAAATATCCCATATTGTCCAGGGTTCGCAGAAGGTGCTGCAGTACTTTCATTAGGGCTAAAAGTCGTCACAGGAGCAACCTCTGCCGTAGTTTGTGGTTGTGCTAACTCCTTTTCAAGTCTTGCTTTTTCTTTCGCTGCCTCTATCTCCTCTGGAGTGGGTTGATTGATTATACTCCATACAAGTAGTATCAAGAATATTAGCCCAAATCCTATTAGTTGATTTCTTTCCATTGATATACGTAAGTGCTCAAAAGCGGCGCAAAGGTACAATTTGTGTACTTATAGACAACCTAGAAATATCACGTTTACAAAATGTCATATTTACATTAATAACAGAAGTTATGTATACTTTCCTCGGACGATGTGATTCATCGATAACTAGTTACCATTACTCGACTAATAATGCCAACATTAAGTCGAATACGTGGGTTTTATACAAGTACAGACTGAGTTACATCAAAAAATATAGTTAATGAAGTTAACTAATATAGAATATTTATA
>CAZRXJ010000094.1:0-7059 GCA_964604025.1 uncultured Saprospiraceae bacterium
CATAAGGATCTAATTCTAAAGCTGTAGCTGCATAGTTCAACGCAGCTTGATCGTTGGCTAGTTCAAGTTCGGTTGCAGCCATTACTTTAATAACAGCTTTGTTGATCCCTACCATTTCAATGAAAAGCAGGAGGTCATTTTTAGTGCCCTTAAATGCTCCAAGTTCATACTTTGCTTTTGACCTCATAAACAAAGAAGGCGTATGATTTTCATCTTCTCTGAGGATTCGATTATACATCCTAACTGCCTCGTCATATCTACCAGAATCGAAGAGTACATTGGCCTTCATATATAGAACTGTCTGATCCTCATTCAGCCCTTGAGATGATCCATTTAAAAAACTAAATAATATAATTGTTAGTAGTAGAAGTATCTTGTTCATATGTTGATCTTTAGATCGTACTAAGTAATAAGTTGCTTTATTTATCCTAATCGTTTCAATTACGACGAAAAAGATGAAGATTTGTATCGAACTTTGATCATAAATATAAGTTAAGAACTATATAAGTCAATTATCATATGAAAGAAACATACATAGTATCGGCATTAAGAACCCCTATGGGCAGCTTTGGCGGAGCACTCAGCTCTCTTTCAGCTGTTCAACTTGGCAGTAGTGTCATTAAAGCAGTTGTAGAACAAACAGGGATACCTGTAGAACAAGTAGAAGAAGTATTGATGGGCAATGTATGTCAAGCCAATCTAGGACAAGCGCCTGCCAGACAATCGGCTATAGGTGCAGGACTCACTAATAAGGTGCCATGTACTACTATCAATAAGGTTTGCTCTTCAGGTATGAAGTCTATCATGTTCGGTGCTCAATCTATCCAATTAGGACAAGCTGATCTGATCATAGCAGGAGGGATGGAAAGTATGAGCAATATACCTTTCTATGTACCTAAGTTACGCTGGGGCGCAAAGTATGGTCATCAACAAATGATCGATGGTCTTCAAAAAGATGGACTAACAGATGCATATGATCAAGTTGCCATGGGTAATTGTGGCGATATGACTGCAACGAAATATGATATCAGTCGTGAAGCGCAAGATGAATATGCGATTAACTCATATAAAAGAGCCGCCAATGCAACAGAAAGTGGTCAATTCAGAGATGAGATAATACCTGTGTCTATACCACAAAGAAAAGGAGAACCAATCCTTGTAACTGAAGACGAAGAGTATAAGAAGGTCAAGTTTGATAAGATTCCATCTCTGCGTCCTGCCTTCAATAAGGAAGGGACCGTTACGGCTGCCAATGCTTCAACCCTTAACGATGGTGCTTCTGCTATGTTACTGGCCAGCAAAGAAGCAGTTGAAAAATATGGATTAAAACCAATCGCCAAGATTTTGTCTTATGCCGATGCGGCACACGAACCGATGATGTTTACAACAGCACCAACTAAGGCAGCACCCAAAGCACTGAAGAGGGCTGGGATTGAGATGGGCGATGTTGATTATTTTGAAGTCAATGAAGCTTTTGCAGTTGTACCTATGGCATTTGCACAAGAGTGCAAGATATCTTATGATAAGATGAATGTTAATGGAGGAGCTGTGTCATTGGGACATCCATTGGGTTGTTCAGGTGCTAGAATTACGACAACATTAGCGCATGTCTTAGCTAATAGAGATGCGACAATTGGCTGTGCTACATTGTGCAATGGCGGCGGCGGCGCTAGTGCTATAATTATAGAGAGAGTCTAATCTTTGTAATATGGGAAGGTTGAGATCCACGATTATTATCATTTGTATTTTCTTTGGTTGGCTATCTAATGTCAGCAGTCAAAGGATATTGTCTATGTCTTTAGAATCGACTGCAGAACAAGGATCTATACAAAGCCTGTTATTTATATTTGGCATCAATCAAATCGCCGACAATGGTGTAGACATATACCGGGTTACTTATGAAGCCACAGGGTCCGATAATATGCCTGATACTGCTTCAGGTTTGTTGATATTACCAGATGACATCGACGGACCTCTACCTTTACTTGTTCAACTACATGGTACAACTGACGGTAGGGATGATGTGCCTTCTAATCTTATGAGTGATTTTCAGCTGGGGGTGATATTTGCAGCAAAGGGTATGATCGTGTTAAGTCCTGATTATCTAGGTATGGGTACTTCAAGAGGATTTCATCCTTATGTTCATGCCGAGACTGAAGCAACTGCATCCGTTGATCTGATGGATGCTAGTCTAGCATGGTTAGAAGAAAATGAAATTGCTTGGAATGAACAGGTTTTTATCATGGGTTATTCCCAAGGCGGCCATGCTGCCATGGCATTGCATCAATATATAGAAGAAGTTATACCAGATAGATATACTGTTGCGGCTTCTCTACCGATGAGTGGTCCTTATAGTATCTCTGGTGTAATGAAAAATCTGGCATTTACAGATGAACCTTACAACTTTCCATCTTATCTGGTCTATAGTATGAGAGGGCTTCAAGAGATTAATCCAACACTATATGACGATGAGTCGCAAATATTTCGACCTCAATTCTTACCTGCTATTGAACCATTTGTGGCATCAGGGCGGGGGTTGGAGATGATGAATGAATCTATAGTGCAGACTTTATTGTCAGAATTTGGAGCTTCAATTCCGAAGCAGATTTTCAAAGATTCAATATTGAACCTCTTAGAAAACGATGAAGATCATCCTTTTAATGTTGGGTTACGAGAAAGTGATGTCTTTGATTGGGCACCGCAAGCACCTGTCTTGATGTTATATTGTCCTTCTGATGACCAAGTACCTTTTAGAAATAGTATCATCGCTGACTCTATCATGAACTTAAGAGGAGCTGTCAATACGACTTCTATGGATGTATCTGATGGTAGAGATTTTGATCATTTTGATTGTGCTCTGCCAGCACTGAATGTTGGTGTTCCTTGGTTACTTGGATTTGTAGACAATACAACGCCTACAATTGCAGTATTGGCAGGAGAAGAAACTTTGGTTTATCCTAATCCTACAGATGGTGTTATCTTCATAGACAGCCCTGAGCAGATAGAACTGATTGAGGTTTATAATATTGATGGACGTCGAGTCTTCAGTCAAAAAATAGATAGCTCATCGATTCAAGTCAACTTAGATGCACTTTCTGAAGGTATGTATCTTACCTATCTTCATACGCCAAGAGGTGTGATTATTGAAAAACTAGTGATATTATAATCATCAATTTATAATCAAACCAAAGAAGGACCATCATTTGCTTTTTCTAATTGCAATCGATCTTAAGAGAAAGCTTGATCCACAATAGCAGCCTGCTGCTCTTCATGTACTTTTTTGAATCCAGTTGCAGGCGAAGCCTTAACTGGACGTGATAATACTGCTATAGAAGCATCTCTCCAAAAGCTATTCAGATATTGCCACGCTCCCATATTTTCTGGCTCCTCTTGAACCCATTTGATTTTAGCTCCTTTGTATTTTTTAAAGATGCCATTCATCTGCTCCTTTGGATAAGGATACAATTGTTCTAATCTTACTATTGCGACATCATCTCTATTACCTTCCATTTTCTTGGCTAGTAAGTCATAATATATTTTGCCGGTACATATTAAAAGTGATTTTACACTTTTTACTTTAGCAGTATGGTCATCAATTACTTCTTGAAACTTTGTACCTATTGTAAATTCTTCTTTAGAAGAAACACATAAAGGATGTCTCAGCAAACTCTTGGGTGACATGACAATTAATGGCTTTCTGAATTCTCTCGCTAATTGTCTTCTCAAGGCATGAAAGAAGTTAGCTGGTGTTGATATGTTAGCGATTGTAACATTGAACTCTGCACCTTGCTGTAAGAATCTCTCTACTCGTGCACTGGAGTGTTCTGGGCCCTGCCCTTCATATCCATGAGGTAGCAACATCACAAGTCCACTCATACGCTGCCACTTACTTTCAGCAGCTGTTATATATTGATCTACTATGGTCTGAGCACCATTGTAAAAATCTCCAAACTGTGCTTCCCATATCACTAGTGAACTTGGTGAGGCCAGTGAATATCCATATTCAAAGCCCAAAACAGCAAACTCTGATAAGAATGAATTGAAAATTCTAAATTTAGATTTGTTGCCTTCTATAGATTGTAATCTATTGTATTCTTCATAAGTATTAGCTTCTCTGAAGATGGCGTGTCGGTGAGAGAAGGTTCCTCTTTTTACATCTTGCCCACTCATCCTTACATCATTACCATCGAGCAATAAGGATCCGTAAGCACATAATTCTGCTAATCCCCAGTCAAGATTATTTACGTCAAGTAACTTTTTCTTTCCTTTTTGCAGTCGATTGACTTTGCCAAGCGGTTTAAATCCTTCAGGTATCGTCATCAGATGTTCTATAATCCTATCTAACTGTTTCTTGTCGATACCAGTCTCTGGACTATATTGAAAGTCTTTGGCATCTCTTGTCTTACGCAGAGATCTCCATTGTTGCTCTGGTTCTTGATATACATAAGGAAGCGGTTTTTGTTTTACTGAATCCAATCTTGCCTGGAGGTCATTCCAAAAACCTTTTTCTAAATTCTCAGCGAGCTCTTTTTCAACTTCACCCTGATCGATCAACTGCTTCACATATATCTCACGTGGATCTTTGTGTTCATTGATAAACTTGTACATCTCAGGTTGAGTAAACTTAGGATCATCACCTTCATTATGACCGTGACGTCTATAGCAAACCATATCGATAAATACATCGTTGTTAAACTTCTGTCGATATTCTGTTGCTAACTCCACTGCAAAAACTACCGCTTCAGGATCATCACCATTGACATGAAATACAGGAGCTTGTACAAGACTTGCAGCACCAGTACAATAAGTCGACGATCGAGCATCTTCAAAGTCAGTTGTAAAACCAACTTGATTATTGATAACAAAATGGATCGTTCCTCCAGTGTAGTAACCATCTAATTGGCTCATCTGCACGGTTTCATAGACAACACCCTGACCTGCGACTGCAGCATCACCATGAATCAATATAGGTAAGATCAGATCATAGTCGCTATTATACAGTATATCTGCTTTGGCACGACTAAATCCTTCAACTACTGGGTCAACCGACTCAAGGTGTGAAGGATTAGGCACTAACTTAAGATGCACCTCTTTTCCATTTGGATCTTTGACAATCGAAGAGAATCCAAGGTGATATTTTACATCGCCATCTCCAAAGCTCAAGTCTGGGACAGCTGTTCCTTCAAATTCATTAAAAATTTGATCATAAGTCTTGCCCATTATATTGGCTAGTACATTGAGTCTACCTCTGTGTGCCATGCCGATCACTACTTCTTTTACGCCCATTGAAGCACCTGTCGTGATGATAGCATCTAAAGCTGGGATGGCACTTTCTCCACCTTCAAGAGAGAATCTTTTCTGACCTACATACTTCTTATTCAAGAAACTCTCAAATCCTACCGCACCATTGAGCTTTTCAAGTATTCTTTTCTTCTTGTCAACACTTAGGCCATATGACTTGCTTAATTCGCGATTTTCTATTTTGTCACGAAGCCACATTCTTTTCTCCTTATGCTCTATGTGTGCATACTCAAACCCTATATGACCACAGTAGATCGTTTGCAATCTATCAAGTATCTCTTGAAGAGTGGCTTTAGGCATACCAATCTCTGCGCCAGAGGTAAAGCTTTTAGTCAGATCCGCTTCGGTCAGATTATAATCCGACAGATCCAGATGTGGTCTTCTGTCTCTTCTCGTTCTGATGGGATTAGTGCTACTCAAAAGATGACCGCGGCTTCTAAATCCGTGAATGATACTTTGTACACCAAACTCATTGTTCATGGCATCAGCAGAGATAGCAGCTGCACTTCCTGTACTGTGTCCATTGGTGTTTTGGCTAAACTCGAATCCTTGAAAAAATGACCTCCAGCCATCTTCTATTGAAGTGGGATCAGCGAGATATTTCTGATATATCGTATCAACATAAGATGGATGAGCGTTGAAAACATATGAATAATCTGCCATGTCTATTTCTCTTGTATGTTAGAGCTGTAAATATGCTGTAAATATTGCTTTCTTAGATGGTCTCTATGCTATAATATGATTAATACTCTGATCAGCTATTCTGGATTTGTCATGCTATGTATGATGAGGCTTTCGCTTTATGTGAAAAAACACTACATTTGCGCCTCTTTTGAAGAAAACATTATTAAAGTATACTAATGGCACACCATTTATCAGCTAAGAAGCGAATCAGACAAGACGAGAAGAAAAGATTACGCAATAGATATTATAAAAAAACAACCAGATCGGCTATCGCAAAGCTAAAAGAGATCACTGATGCGGGTGAGGCATCTAAGCTATTTCCAAGAGTGGTGTCTATGATAGATAAACTTGCTAAGAAAAATCTTTGGCACAAGAATAAGGCTGCTAACGTTAAGGGAAAGCTTCAAAAGCACGTATCTTCTTTAGCTTAGGTCAGCAATAAGAATTATTTTTTTTGCCCTGTCTACACCCTGTATTCAGGGCTTTCTTTTTTTAGCTATGCCTGTCTCTTCACAACTTAAGTGCTCTCGGGTTTACCCTTGGAAAATTTAGGTATCTTAGTTAGATCATTGTACAATAAAGACAGAAGCATCAACAGCTCACCTTGTCTTAATTGATTTTCTTTCCATGAACATGTGGCCCAAGGTTCTTACGAACTCTGGAAAATAGTCGCACGCACATAATTAATGCGACAATATTAGAATTCTAAATATCTAACCTTATAGCTATGCGTAAACACTACCTCATTACTACCATTCTGACAATTTTGCTTTTTACCTCTATAAAGACTCAAGCACAAGTTGTTATATCTGAGATCATTTCGCCTACCATGGTGGAGATTCACAACCAAAGCACAGATACTGTAAATATTGATCAATATTGGTTGTGCAATAGACCAGCCTACAATAGGATAGGTGCGCTCAGTGCAGAATGTGGCAATTTTAACATGCCGCCCAATAGTTTTGTCGTTGTGACAACTAATTTCTCATTAAACCTAGGTGGGGATGAATTGGGATTTTTCTCATCGGGCGACTTTGCAGATCCTGAAAGTATAGTCGATTATGTTATATGGGG
>CAZRXJ010000095.1:0-6985 GCA_964604025.1 uncultured Saprospiraceae bacterium
CAGGGTTATTTGACCTTAAGGTTGCCAATCAAAATATCGGCATCAATGGAGGACTCGCCGTCTCTCAAAAATACTATGCAAATCAAGAAGACGAATTTGGAACAAGATTTCAACTGGACATCAGCAAGATCAAAGGTAACTTCAGATATGGCGTAGGTGTAGAACAACTTGGTGAGAACTTTGATCCCAATGATTTAGGATTTCAAAGTTATAATAACGAACGCTCCTTAAGTGCTTGGGCTAACTATCAGATTAATGAACCATTTGGATCATTTAACAGAGCAGAGTTTTGGTTCAATTATAATTATAGTCGCTTAGTTAACCCCAACAAATATTCTGAGATGCACTTTAATGGTGGTTTCTGGATGCAAACCAAGAACTTCCTGAATATCAATATGTGGATAAACTTCGAACCTACAACTTATAATTTTTATGAACCAAGAGAATGGGGACGATTCTACGAAGAGCCTGCATGGGGCAATACAGGATTTTGGATGGGTACTGACAACCGCAAGAAGTTTAGGGTTAATGGATTCGTCATGTATCGAAAAACTGACCAGGAAGGAAGAGACGCTTATGCATATGCAGTGAGACCTAGATACAGATTTAGCGATCAATTCAACATGAGCCTAGAGCATGAGTATGATAAGTCTCGCAACACTCCTCGATTTGTAGACACTATGGACAATGGCGATATAATCTTTGGATTGAGAAAGCAGACAACCATAGAGAACACATTGAGATTCAATTATAGCTTTAATGATAAGATGGGTCTTGACTTCAGGCTGAGACATTACTGGTCCAAGGTCAACTATGATGGCTTTAACCTGCTAACTGAAGAAGGAGGTTTGTCATCTACAGACTATGATTCTTTCAATGACTTCGCCTTCAATCTGTTAAATATAGATCTCAACTTCAGATGGAGGTTCGCATCAGGAAGCGATATCATCATTAATTGGAAAAATAACATTGCTGGATCCAGCAACAGTAACAATATAGACTTTAGAAGCCTTAATTACTTCGAGGGGATAAAGCATCTTAATGATTTTCCTCAGGATAATAATATTTCTCTACGAGTGGTCTATTATGTGGATTATCAGCAACTTAGAAAGGTTTTCTAAAAGCTACACTTAAAGATTAGTAGTAAAAGTCGCCCCAAAAACAACCAGTTGTAACAATCTTTTTTGTCTGCTTCGTGTTATCAGTCTTAGGTTATATATTTGAGAATATGAGCACGAAGCAGACTTTAGAAAGCAAAATCGCTGAAAGCCGCCAAAGAACAGCTGAGTTGGAAGCTGAGATCAAAGAAAAGTTGAAGAACTGGAAGTTGATTATACAACAGTATCAAGTGCCTAATACAAAAAAGGCCATCCTTCAGATGATTACAACTTTTCTGCCTTATATAGGGCTTTGGGCGCTTATGTACTTCAGTGTTAACTGGTCTATCTGGTTAACCATAGCCATAGGTGTTGTCAATGTCTTCTTCTTAGTAAGAGTGTTCATTATCCAGCATGATTGTGGTCATCAATCATTCTTGGCGTCTAATAGGCTCAACAATACAGTAGGATTTATATGTAGCTTTCTCACGACGATACCGTTTAAGTATTGGGCTAAAGTGCATAATCATCACCATGGTCATACAGGTCAGTTAGAAGAACGTAACATCGGAGATATCAACTTCATCACAGTAGAAGAATATAGAAGCAGAGGAAGATGGGGACGATTTAGATATAGAATGTTTCGGCATCCCATTGTATTATTTGGAGTCGCTCCATTCTGGTATTTGGCTGTCTCTAATCGGATTCCTGCCTTCAATCTACGAGGATGGAACAAGATCCGCAGAACGCAAGTCATTAACAATATACTTATAGTAGCAGTATACGCTGGACTAGCCTATCTGATGGGTTGGCAGAGATTCTTATTAATTCAGATGCTCTTAGTATTCTCATTTTTCTGTGTAGCATTTTGGTTCTTTTATGTACAGCATCAGCATGAAGAGACTTACATGAGATGGAGACAAAACTGGGATTACTTATTAGCTTCGATAAGAGGAGCCAGTTACTACAAGCTGCCTAAAGTATTTCAATGGCTAACAGGCAACATAGGCTTACATCATATACATCACCTAAGTGCACGCATCCCTAATTATAATCTGGAGAAGTGCATGAAGGAGAACCCGCTTTTCACCAAATATGCAAAGACACTAACCTTTGTAGAAAGTATCAAGACAGTGACACTAAAACTGTATGATGAAGAACGTGAGCGTATGATCTCCTTTAAGGAATACTATATGATGGAGCGGATGCGGCTTTCTCCAGTTTCATAACTGGTCTATTATTACTTTTTTTTACGATCATACATAACCCTTAGGATGTTGTTACAAGATGACTCCAAGTTCAACACGCGTTATCTGAAGGTTGACAGATGAATTATTTAAGCCCTTTTATGACATAATGATTAGGCGATTAAGCTATTTAGCTGTTTTTCTGTAGCTTTCGACCTCTGTATACATAGAGCTAACATTATGAAGAACTTAATCACTACTACTGTTTTTGTATTGCTATTCATCTGTACAGATGCTATCGCACAATCTACAATTCCTTCCCCTTCAGAAGATTATTACTCTTCAGTCGAATGGAGATCCATCGGCCCTTACAGGGGCGGAAGATCATGTGCTGTAACTGGTGTGCCAGGAAAGCCCAACCTTTTCTACTTTGGAGCAACAGGCGGAGGAGTATGGAAGACGCTTGATGGCGGAAGATCATGGGAAAACATATCGGATGGATACTTTGGTGGTTCAATGGGTTCAATTGCTGTGGCACCTTCAGATAACAATGTCATTTACGTAGGTGGAGGAGAAAAAACTGTAAGAGGTAATGTCTCTTCTGGTTATGGTATGTGGAAGACTGTAGATGGCGGTAAGACTTGGACATCAATTGGTTTAGACAAAAGTAGACACATCTCAAGAATCAGAATACATCCCGACAATCCAGATATAGTATATGCAGCAGTCATGGGCAACCTATATGCCCCACATGCAGAAAGAGGAGTATTCAAATCTACAGATGGCGGAAAGACATGGAACAAGACATTGTATATCAATGATGAAGTCGGTGTGGTAGATCTATGTCAAGATCCTAATAATGCCCGCATCTTATATGCGAGCTCTTGGAGGATCAAAAGAACTCCCTACTCATTAGAAAGTGGCGGTCCGGGATCAGGATTATTCAAGAGTACTGATATGGGTGAGACATGGACCGAGATCACAGGTAACAAAGGCTTACCTACAGGCGTCTGGGGTATCTCGGGTGTAGCGGTTTCTCATACAACTAGTGATCGAATATATGCCCTTATAGAAAATGATAAAGGTGGCATATATAGATCTGATGACGGTGGCAAGACTTGGGAGAAAGTGAATGAAAGTAGATCCTTACGTCAGAGAGCATGGTACTATACAAGAATATATACTGATACTCATAACCCCGATGGCGTATATGTAGTGAATGTCAACTATCACAAGTCTACAGATGGTGGAAAAACATTCACATCAAGTAGAGCACCACACGGTGATCATCATGATCTTTGGATAGCCCCTGAAGATCCACAACGGATGATCATGGGTGATGACGGAGGTGCACAAGTGACCTATGATGGTGGTGAGACTTGGTCGACTTATCACAATCAACCTACATCACAATTCTACAGAGTGACGACTGACAATGCATTTCCTTATCGTATCTATGCGGCACAGCAAGACAACAGTACCGTCCGCATCGCACACCGCACGGCTGGAAGAACAATAGGTGAAGGCGACTGGGAGTCCACAGCAGGAGGTGAATCAGCACATATAGCAGTTGATCCTACAAATTCCGATATCGTATATGGAGGTAGTTATGGTGGATTTTTGACGCGTGTAGATCATCACAATAATACTTATCGAGCCATCAATGTATGGCCAGACAATCCTATGGGTTATGGAGCCGAAGGCATGAAGTACAGATTCCAATGGAACTTCCCTATATTCTTCTCACAGCACGACCCAAAGAAGTTATATACTGGATCTAATCACTTACACATGAGTACTGATGAAGGTCATAGCTGGTCTATCGTCAGTCCCGATCTTACACGCAATGAGCCAGAAAAATTAAAATCATCAGGTGGACCCATCACCCAAGACAATACAGGTGTAGAATATTATTGCACCATCTTTGCCGCGGCAGAATCGCCTATTACAGAAGGCTTATTGTGGGTAGGTTCTGATGATGGCCTTGTCCATGTGTCAAGAGATGGCGGAGCCAACTGGTCAAATGTCACGCCCAAGTTAGCACCAAAGTATCTCATGATCAATAGTGTCGAACCAGACCCCCGAGATGCGGGAACATGTTATATCGCAGGTACACTATACAAGGACGGTGACTTCAAGCCATACATATATAAGACAACTAACTATGGAGCCAGCTGGAACAAAATAGTCAATGGCATCCATGCTGAACACTTCACGAGAGTAGTCAGAACAGATCCAGTACAAGATGACGTACTTTATGCAGGTACAGAGACAGGTATGTACATCTCTTTCAATGATGGCGCCCAATGGCATCCATTTCAATTAAATCTTCCGATCGTACCAATTACTGATCTTGCGGTTAAGGATAACAACCTGATCGCAGCAACACAAGGAAGAAGTCTGTGGATCATAGATGACTTATCAGCCATCCATCAAGCTGTCGCAAATACTTCAAGCTCTGGAAATCGTCTTTACAAACCGTCAGATAGTTGGAGATATGGGTCTGGCCAAAGTAAGAATGCCAAAGGTGTAGGCATGAATCATCCTTCTGGTGTGATGACACATTATTATCTTGAAGAATGGAATGACAAAGATACATTGAGCTTTTCAGTTTATAATAGCAATGATCAGCTAATTATAAAATATAGCACTCACAGTAAAGACAAAGCCCAAAAATTAGAAGATATAGAAAAAGGGTCTAACTTATTTGTTTGGAATATGAAATATCCAGATGCTAAGAAATTTGATGGCATGATATTGTGGGCGGGATCTCTTTCAGGTCCATCAGCAATACCAGGAAATTACAAAATAGAAATGTCTCACAATGGAAATGTAATGACACAACCGTTTGTAATAAAAGGGAATCCTAATCTGGAAACAACCGCAGAAGAATATGCTTCACAATTTGAATTTGTACAAAGTGTAAATAACAAAGTAACTGAAGCGCATGAGGCAATCATTGAAATGAGGGAGATAAAATCTCAACTTACCAAGTACAAAGACATAGTCTCAGATCATCAAGATATTGTCGATGGTATATCCGATATAGATAGCACACTCTCTGTAATCGAAAAAGCGCTATATCAAACTAAAAACAAAAGCCGTCAGGACCCACTTAATTTTCCAATTAAATTAACCAACAAACTAGCTCATCTTAATTCATTAACACAAAGAGGTTCTTCACCTCCGACCCAAGGAGCAATCGCAGTAAGAGACGAACTTGTTGAGAAGATAGATCAATATCTCACTCAATATGAGAATATTAAAAAGCTAAGTATCCCAGGTATCAATCAATTGATCAGAGACAAGAAAGTGGATTACATTATTGTAAAACCTAAAGAATAATAAAACTAAAGAAGTATAGGTTTAAGGCCGGAATCATAAAATTTTATAAAATTCCTATAGATCTCTATAGGTACTACAATAAGTGCTTATACAATAGTCAATAGAATATTCACTCAATATTACAGTGATCATGCGATATGTTCACTTGCCTAAATATCAATTCCTTAAATGTTCTGGAAATACCGTCGGCTCTATACCCCATGTGTATCCAAGAGCCCAGTAAACGACAAAGGTTAAGATTAATATAGATATCAAATTCATCCATAGACCCGTCTTCAACATATCACTTATCTTAAGGTAACCCGACCCAAAAACTATAGCATTAGGTGGAGTGGCTACTGGCAGCATAAATGCACATGACGCGGCCACCGTAGCAGACACCATAAGAAGGTAAGGGTGCACATCTAAAGACCATGCTAAAGTTGCCAATATAGGCAAGAGCATAGCAGTCGTAGCCATATTGGAAGTAATCTCTGTTAAAAAATTGACTGAGGCTATCAATATCAAAATTAGAAAGAATAGCGGTAGCACTTTTAATAAAGTAAATTGGCTACCTATCCATTCTGCAAGTCCAGATGATGAAAAGCCACTTGCCAAAGCCATACCGCTCCCAAACAACAGAAGAACACCCCAAGGCATCTTAACAGCTTCTTGCCATGTCATTAAAGTTTTCCCTTTAGTGCTACTCGGTATTACAAAAAGTACTATCCCGGCCATCAGAGCAATGATCGTATCATCCAGCTGCGGCACTATCTGTTGAATCCATTGTCTAAATATTAAGCAGAAAGCAGTAAGTCCAAAGATATAGCATACTCTTTTTTCTTCTATACTCCAAGTACCTAATTCTTTAAGTAACCTAAGTATCTCTTGTTTCCCACCTGGAAAAGATTGGACTTTAAAATCAAAAGCAAATCGCGTAAGATATATCCAACAGATAAATAAAAGCACGATTGAAATAGGAAGGCCAAACTTGAGCCATTGAGAAAACCCTATTTCAATACCATACATCTCTTGCACCACTCCTACCAGTACAAGATTAGGAGGTGTACCGAACAATGTAGCCATGCCTCCTATACTCGCACTATAAGCGATTGACAGCATGAGTGCTTTTCCAAAAAGTTCATTTTCATTTACGCTAGTGTCAGGATGATCCTTGAGTTGAATTATAATAGCTAATCCGATAGGCAGCATCATAACTGTTGTAGCAGTATTAGATATCCACATAGACATAAATGCAGTAGCAATCATAAATCCCAATATTATCTTTGAGATACTAGTCCCAAGAAGATTTATAATATTCAAAGCAATCCGTCTATGCAAATTCCATTTTTCAATGATTAAGGCAAGGATGAACCC
>CAZRXJ010000096.1:0-6973 GCA_964604025.1 uncultured Saprospiraceae bacterium
AGATAGCAAAAGAATGATATTCGATAGTTACTTTATAGAGATTACTCATTTTATTATAACGGCTATGCTCGTTGGCATCATCTGGGTAATTCAAATCATCCACTACCCTTCTTTCAAATATATTGACAAAAAAAAGAGCAATCAATTTCATCGATTTCACACAAGAGCTATAACGCCGATTGTTGCTCCACTTATGATAATTGAGTTGATATTGACCATTCACTATGCAGTACAGCTTGGAAATATACCCAATTATATAAACTTGATACTTGTAGGTAATATATGGTTGTCAACATTTCTCATACAGATCCCCCTTCATAAAAAATTGACACACAACTATGATGATGACCTCCTCAACCAATTGATCAGGACTAATTGGATAAGAACTAACTGTTGGACAATCAAGCTCCTAGCTATGTTTTTTATAATTATAGAATAATTAATTATTCCCAGATAACCAATTCATTCTGTTCATGCCAATTGAGATATTCATTACCATAGTTGTCGTCTAACTTTCCTCTTCTTACTTTCAAAGTTGGTGTCAACATCTCATTGGACTCAGACCAAGTCTCTTTATTGATTATAATTGTAGATATGCATTCATAATTAGAAAGTTTGCTATTGAGCGTTTTCAGGTCCTTAGTTAGAGACTCACGTATAATAGCTCTATCAGTCTTTTGACCTTGTTCAGAAAGATTAACCAGGCAGATAGGTTGAGGTATGCCCAAGCCGGCAACGCAACATTGTTCTATATATTCATTTTTTGATAGAACTTCTTCCATCGGATTAGGTGTTACATAACTTCCTTTGGAAGTCTTAAATGCATCCTTCACTCGACCTATAACTCTGATATAACCATTCTTATCCTTGGTTCCTCGATCTCCACTATGCATCCAACCATTTTTTAAGACTTCCGCTGTCTTGACAGGATCTTTATAATACCCCGTCATCATATACGGAGTCTTCATAAGTATCTCGCCTGAGTCAGGATCTATCTTAACTTCTCCTGCAGGTATCGCCCGGCCCACAGAATCTGCTGGAGCATCCTTATCGGGACTATTGGTCATAGAACCACATACTTCCGTCATGCCGTATGCTTCAATAAGTTGGATTCCTAACTTCGAATACCAATTTTTCAAATGAGCCGGAGTAATAGCAGCACCTGTAGCCGCAATCTCCAAATCTCCAAGTCCAAGTGCCTTTCTAATTTTCTTTTTAGTCATCCCAGATACAATCGGGATACTCATCAGTCTATCTAGTTTCTTTTGAGACATATTGGCCATAACACCTTGATAAAACTTCGTCCATATTCTTGGAACTGCAAATAACAAGGTAGGCTGAGTATCTCGTATGTTCTGTGCGAATGAATCAAGAGATTCAGCGAAAGAAATAGAACCCCCCAAATAGATACATGGCACCTGAACGCCCATACGTTCTCCAACATGATTCAATGGTAGAAATGAAAAAAACTTCTTCTTCGATAATCGTGTGATGCCGATCCAATTAGTCTCTTTCTCATCCTTCATGATCATAGCCGGCGTCCTATGCAGATGCATGACACCTTTAGGTGTACCTGTGGTACCTGAAGTAAACTTTATAGTCCATAAATCTTCCAAGTTGGGGGTAGGGTCTCCTGACAAAGGCTGGCTTTCTTTGATCAATTTATCCCATTCTACACCTTTCGTGATTTTTGCATTATCGCTATACTCAGGAAACTTGATTAATTTTAAGTCAGGTGACAGATCATCGCCTTTATCTCCCCAACTATCTAATTTTCCTATGAATATTCCCTTGACATCACTTAGTTTCACCACTTCTTCTAACTTGGCTTTAGGGAGACTTGCGTAAAAAGGTACAGATACATATTGACCCATCATTATCGCTAGATCAGCTAATATCCAGTGATAACAATTCTTTGATAGAATACCAATGTGATTCCCTTTTTCAAATCCCATATTGGCCAGGGCGGTTGCCATTTTCCTCGCCTCTTGACCCGCCTCCGCATAAGTAAGGGTCAACCACTTATCTCCTTTTGGCTGACGCAAAAAAACTGCATCAGGTGTTGTTTTTTCCCAATGGTAAAAATTGGCTATTATAGGTTGTAGACCTTTATTCGATTCTAACATCGTGCTTCACTTTGAGTTAAGAACAATATACAAATTCTGCTCTTTTGATACATTCAATATGACATTACGATGACACTCAAATGTTCTGAGAAACCTATTTTTGAGACATAGCATTATGGTGAGTCAATACAAGCTTATAACTGTCAATCACAAGGTCTTAAATACCGAGGATCTTGAGCACTTTATTGTGAGGTACAACAGTGAGGAAGAGCGATACGCTAAGCTCCAATCCTTAAAGGAAGCATTTAATCAAGATGAGATACTCTATCTCAATACTTGCAACAGGGTTATTTATCTATTTTATGGTAAAGCTCAGATTACTCAAGATGCAGTATCAGATTTCTTCACCGAGGTAAATCCTAATTTAGCGAAAGCTCAACTGGCACGACTTGACGAGATCGATGCGTGTTATCAAGGTATCGATGCGGTCAACCACATTATGGAAGTGGCATCTTCGGTCAATTCTTTAGTAGTCGGCGAGAGAGAAATTTTTAGACAATTTAGAGATGCTTATAACCAAAGCAAAGATGATATGCTATGTAGCGATAAATTGAGACTTCTTGAACAGTCTACGGTTAAAGCTGCGAAGGATGTCTATACCAATACTGCTATAGGTGCAAAACCAGTATCTGTAGTATCACTTGCGATTAAGGAATTTTTAAAAAGGGGATTAGACAAGAACGCTCGCATACTGTTGATAGGTTCAGGCGAAACCAATAGTACAGTAGGCAGATTTCTAAAAAAACATCTTTATAACAATATTATAATCTTCAATAGATCTCTAGACAATGCTAATAAACTAAGTGTAGAACTCGATGCCGAAGCTCGTTACCTTGGCGGTCTTTCAGGTTATAATGAAGGGTTTGATTGTATATTCACTTGTACTGCTTCACAAGATCCAATTATAACTTCTGATATATATGAGCATATCGCTGATGCAAATGAGGCCAAACTACTTATCGATCTTTCTATTCCTAACAATGTAGCACGCGAAGTTTCTCAATTAGAATCTGTTGATTACATATCTATAGACAGCATAAAAGCATTGGCAGAAGAAAATATGAAATTTAGAAGTAGCAATATAAGTGCTGCAAAAAATATAATCTCAAATCATGTATCCGAATTTAGAAAACTATATGAACGGCGCAAAGTAGAACAAGCGCTAGGAGCATTGCCACAAGAGATTAGTAAAGTTAAAGATCGCGCTCTTAACTTAGTGTATAAAGACAAGATAGATGCGCTACCCACAGATACTCAAGAGTTAATAGCCGAGATAGCAACTTATATGGAAAAAAAATGTGTTGCTGTTCCTATGAAAATGGCTAAGAATATAGTCGACTAGGTCATCATCTAATTATAAAGTCTATGATGGGGTGACTTTGTTGTCCGATAACACTACTCAGAACTTCCATTTTTATATTCTTTAAAGCGTTGCCATCCTTTGTGATCACTTGTAGAAGTGCTTGCTCATTGGGAGGTATTGTTATGATATCAGATTGATTATAACTATCGTTGTTAGAAAGATTACGAAGTATGTAGTGAGCACTGCTGTTATTAGTAATTATAATCTCTTCAACTGATGACGGACCTATAAAATCACGTGAAGAAAATGTAAGAGAAGACCTAACTAGAGGAGTGACGTGTTCTTCTAACCCTATCAATATGTCATCAAACCAAGATATCGTTCTTCCTGCTAATAATGCTTCCTTTATAGATTCTTGATTTCTTTCTTTAGCTAACACTATCGTAATCGGTCTATGCCCTCCATCAGCTAATCCAAACTGCCAATCGATTAATCCATGTATATCGGATGTTCCTATCGCCGTAAGATGATGATCTATGGCTAATTCAAGTGCATGTTCACTATAGGTAATATCATTGACCACTTCGATGCCATGAAGAAGGTTCTCCTCTATGAGTTGTTGATGCAACTGCGATATCATAGGTAGGGCATCATCCTGTTGTTGGATCCAATTAGGATGATTCCAAAATACAAATGCACCTTGTTTTTTTGCGGCACGATATGCTGTAAGTGGGTCTTCGTGATTGAGCAAGTTAGCATCTTGGATAAATAAAGCATTAGCATGTCCCGGAGGCATATCTTTAGTTATCTCCGCGCCATGGATGATGATCAGGTCATAAGGCTTGGCGTATTCTTTGGCTAGCTCATATGATCTATTTCTATCGCTATGCGGTATGTCATCTTCATGTGGTTGATACTCAAGATGCTCGGTCAAGGATATAGCATCCAAATCATCTCGCACAGCTTCTTCAATTCTTATATCAGGCCATACGCTACCATCTGAAAACACAGTATGGATGTGTAAATCGCATTTTAGGCTCAGATACCCAGGAACATCTGGAAACATAATTTTTCTGTCTCTCTCTTGACCATTTGTATGATTAAGGATAGCAATTAGAAAGATTGCAAGTGTGAGATCTTTGCGTCCTAACTTATATAAATTCATTGTCTTACTTTTATATCTCCAAATGAAAAATGCCATCATATAATGGTACTTAATGATACAAATAATAAAAATGCATAGAATAGGAATTCTGGTTTTGATGTTCATGTTGACCAATCTTTTTTTAATCGGTCAAGGACGATTTGATGATGTTGTGATTAAGCATCACAAACTCACTGATAAAGTATACATGCTCGAAGGAGCAGGCGGCAATGTGGGTATATACATTAATGACAACGAAGTCTTGATGATAGATGATCAATTTGCTCCACTATCGGACAAATTAAAAGCAAAGATTAAAGAACTATCTGGTGGTAAGACTACCCGGTTGATCAATACGCACTGGCATGGAGATCATTCTGGAGGTAATGAAAACTTTGGAAAAGATGGCGCTATGATTATCGCTCATGAAAATGTACGAGGCCGTATGAGCAGAGAAGTAGTACGAGGAGATAATGTCACTCCACCATCTCCAGATATCGCATTGCCAGTAGTTACGTACGCAGAAGAGATGCAACTTTATATTATGGATGAACCCATCATGATAACACATATGCATAAAGCACATACAGATGGGGATTCTTTTGTCTTTCTGCCAGAGAGCAATGTCCTTCATATGGGCGATTGCTTTTTTAACAAGAGATTTCCATTTATAGATTTGAATAGTGGAGGATCGATTGATGGTATGATAAAAGCTGCTGAGATGGCCCTGATGTTAGTTGATGATGATACACAGATAATACCAGGTCATGGGCCAATGGCTACTAAAAGCGACCTACTAGAGTATCATAAGTTCTTAAATAGTGCCAGAAGCAAAGTAGCAGAGCACATTAGAGCAAATGGAAATAGTGAATCCTTAGTTGCCGCAGACGTAGTCAAAGGTTATGAAGACTGGGCATGGGGTTTTATAGATGCAGAGAAAATGGCCCAGGTGATTTTTTCAAGTTTGTACTCTGAGGATTAGCCTTAAAAACAAAAGGACTGAAGTTCGGTGAACTTCAGTCCTTTTGTTTTTAATGGTCAGTTCTTCAATCTAGTTGTTCAAGATCAAAGGCAATCCTTCATCTCCACCTCCTACTATGACTATTTTACTGTTAGGCGATTGTGCTAATTCTAATGTAGCTTCAATACCCTTATCTTTAAGTATTCTATCTGTGATACTTGCACTTAATATTCTATTCGCATCAGCTTTGGCCTGAGCTTCAATTATCTTTCTTTCGGCTTCTTTTCTCTCTCGTTCAAGTTTAAAATCAAACTGAAAAGCCAATTGCTCCTCTTCTAATTTCTGCTCGATCGCTTCTTTTAGTTTGTCTGGAAGCTGGACAGATCTAATTAGTATCGCATCTATATCAAGATATTTAGATTCGATAGCATTCTTGGTCTGAGTGAATATTTCATCCTGAATCGCTTCTCTTTTAGTAGAGTATAATTCTTCAGGTAGATATTTACCAATGACCTCCCGAGTAGCAGACCTTATCTCTGGATTAATGATTCTATCTATATAGTCAGCTCCAATATTATCATGTAGATACCCGATTTTATCGGCTTTAGGTTTGAATCTATATGACAATTCTACCGCAATAGAAAGACCATTTTTCGAAAGAACATCCATCTTCTCAAATCCTTCATTAATCCTCACATCATAGATGATCATATTATCCCAAGGCATCACAATATGAAATCCTTGGGGATAGATTTGCTCTTTCTGTATACCTCCGGCAAATCTCTTAAATTTTACACCTTTTTGTCCCGGTGCAATCGTAACAAAAGTCGTATTGCTCAACAGTAATAGGAGCATCAAAAAGATAAAAATGGGAAAAATGTATTTAGATAAATTTTTTCCTTCTAACGGGTTTCTACCCGGATTAACGTTTATCGTAGCCATAATAAGTTTTGTTGGTTATATAACAAGTCATCAATGTAGCAAGTTCTCCTCAGATCTTACTTATGTCTAAGAAATTAAGTCGTTCGTCTCAATATGAACTTCACTATTACCTAATCACTCAATAGATCAGAGATGTGCTTCTTGACCATAAGACCACTTATCTGATTAAGACAGTTCAAATGTCCTTTGGGGCATGTAGATCGTCCATATTTTGAGCATGGCCTACACTTCAAGTCAGATATCTCAACAGATACATATCGTTGAGTACTCTTAGCGCCATAATAGGGATAAAAACCAAAGTCTTCAGAAGTACTACCCCATATGACGACTATTGGTTTTTGAAGTGCAGCAGCTATATGCATCATTCCAGTATCACCAGTTACAACAAGATCAGCATTTGCTAATAGCGATATTGACTCAGAAAGACTAGTCTTAGATATTAGATCAAAGACATTTTTATTATCAGCATCTAAATTAATGGCATCCACGTCACTCCC
>CAZRXJ010000097.1:0-1446 GCA_964604025.1 uncultured Saprospiraceae bacterium
GTGTTTGCTGCACTTTAAACGATTGTAACTTTTGCAAACGCACATAACCTATGGGTCTTGCTAGGAGAATACTTTCTCCTTTCAATGTAAAAGGTAGGAATAGAAAAATTGCTATTATACATCATTTGCAATTGCCCATTATCAATGGCTTTTAGTATCTTTTCTCTGTTTTTTGGTTTTAATCTGCTGTTCGACATCAACCTCTATTCTTCAAGATCGGACTTCTGTTGATTCGAATGCCCCTTTCTACAAAGACCTAGTAATAGATAGTACTTTCTTTTTAGACTCATGGTCCGGTGACTTAAGATTCGACGGTTATCATCTTCCTATGGAGATAATCGTTAATGTAGAGGCCATACTTCTGAATAATCCCGCTCAAGGGATTAAAGACATGAAGGCAGATTCTTTCTTCATGTCTAATTCAATCCTATCAGCTCATTTTGAACATCAGACTTTTCAATTCGCAGTAATAGATTCGTCTACCTTATCGATGACATTTGAAGATGCAGGTAGTCAACGACAAGTGAAGCTTACAAGAGATAGGCCGATAGCAAGTCAAGATCGTCCACAGACACCATCCGCGAGCACCAAAGCTTACAAGATAGATAGCGTCACTTTCGTAAATGAAACAGACAGTATAACCCTTGCTGGCACACTCACAGTTCCTCATCACAAGAATCCTACAACCTTTGCCATCTTGCTCACTGGTTCAGGACCACAAGATCGTGATGAGACTATATTTAATCACAAGCCTTTTGCAGTGATCGCAGATAGATTAACCAAGGCTGGTTATGGTGTCTTGAGATATGACGATCGTGGCATCAATCTCTCTGAAGGAAGCCAATATAACGCCACATCATTTGATTTTGCTCAAGATGCAAGAGCGGCATACAATTTTATAAAATCAGAGCATCCGCAATCAACCATAGGATTCATAGGACATAGTGAAGGCGGCATGATCGCTCAGCTGGCAGACAGTCTAGTGAGTGGTGCAGGTTTTCATATTTATCTTGCTGGACCAGGATTAGAAACAGTAGATCTAATGGTCAAGCAAAATGAACTCTTTCTAAAAGATATAATGACTGAAGAAAGTGTCAAAACTTATGTCTCAGGGCTCAAACCAATATTTGAATTAGTTGGGAGTAACAAAGCTATTTCTGAGAGACAAGACTCGATCAACAAGAAAGCCAAACTATTATACAATGCAATAGATCCAGAAGATGCATCCAAGATAGCACCTACAGATATGGCATACGCTATGAGTATGTCTTCGCTAATCTATAATAAGTGGATGACATACTTTATGGCATACAAGCCAAAGCGCTATCTATCTCAGATATCTTGTCCTGTCTTAGCACTCAATGGTTCGAGAGATTTTCAAGTGGTACCAGAGAACCTTGAAGTCATCAAAAGAGATGCTATTCATGCAGATGTCACAACGATAGA
>CAZRXJ010000097.1:1546-6971 GCA_964604025.1 uncultured Saprospiraceae bacterium
AACAATGGCCTTTAGACCGCTGTCAATCTTAACTTACGAACTCCAAACTCTTCTTTATAAAAGAGGACATCTCTTCGCCTTTCAACATGTTCTGATTTAATCTTGCAAGATCATATAGATAACTAGCAAACTTCTCTTTGCGTTCCTTACCTTTCATCTTGATCAACTTCTCAGCGATCATCGGGTGATTGGTATTGACAACGACATTGAAGAACTCTGGCATCGGGCCAGTGCCCATATTTTGAAATTGCTGCATCTCCTGCATCCTTCTCATAAACTCTGGCTTCGTTACAATCACTGGATAGTCACTTGGCGCAAGCGCTTTCATATCGAGATGTGGCCCACCTGCTTCAGGTAGGATAGCAGTGAATATAGTTTTCACTTTTTCTTGTTCTTTATCACTAAGTACAGACTCTCTTGTTTCATCTTTTTGAACAAGGTTGTCTACAGTATCACTATCGACTCTTACAAATGTCACAGCATCTAACTTCTGTTCCATATGTTGCATGAAGTGAGTATCGATCATAGTGTCCATATCTAGGACATCATATCCTTGAGCTTCAGCAGACTCTATAAAACTATGATGTTCTTTCTTTGCATTGGTATATAAGTGGATGACTTTATCGTGCTTGTCTTTTTGTACTCCTTCGATTTTCGTCTTATACTCTTCAAAAGTGAAATGCTCGTCCTTTATGTTTTTTACCAAAGCGAACTTTTCAGCTTTGTCATGAAACTTCTCTTCTGACAACATGCCGTACTTTACAAAGACATTGATTTCATTCCATTTTTCTTCATATGCTTTTCTATCTTCTTTGAAGAGACCATTCAATTTTTCAGCAACTTTCTTAGTGATGTAACTGGTGATCTTTCTAACATTACTATCACTCTGAAGATAGCTTCTCGACACGTTAAGCGGGATGTCAGGACTATCTATAACACCATGCAACAGTGTCAAAAACTCTGGAACGATCTCACTCACATCATCAGTCACATAGACTTGATTAGAATAAAGTTGGATCTTATTTTTTTGAATTTCTATAGAGTTATTCACTTTTGGAAAGTACAATATACCTGTTAAGTTAAAAGGATAATCTATGTTAAGATGTATCCAAAACAAAGGGGGCATAGACATCGGATACAAGTGGGTATAGAATGCCTTATAATCTTCATCCGTTAGTTCACTCGGTGACTTCTTCCATAGCGGCTCTTTGTGGTTGATTATATTTTCAGATTCTGTCTTGATCTCCTTGCGATCATCGCCTTCTCCTTCCCATGAAGATTCTTCCTTCGTACCAAACCTAACTGGAAAAGGTAAGAACTTACAATACTTCTGAAGCAACTCCTCAATGCGGCTCTTTTTTAGAAACTCATTACTGTCTTCCGAGATGTATAGCTTGATGTCAGTTCCTCTTTCTTCTTTATCCGCTGGATCCATTTCAAATTCTGGATCACCTGTACATGTCCATCTTACTGCAGGGGTATCTTTATATGACTTAGTAGTTACTTCTACTTTATCCGCTACCATGAATGCACTATAAAATCCAAGACCAAAGTGTCCTATGATATTTGCATCATCCTTATACTTTTCTAAAAACTCCTCTGCTGAAGAAAACGCTACTTGATTCAAGTATTTCATGACTTCTTCTTCACTCATCCCGATACCTCTATCGCGGATGATTAGAGCGTCATCTTCTAAGATTATATCTATCGTCAGATCGCCCATATCCCCTTTTGCTTCGCCTTTTAGCGAAAGCGTCTTCAACTTGGTGGTTGCATCCATAGCATTGGATACAAGCTCTCTTAAAAATATCTCCTGGTCAGAATAAAGAAACTTCTTTATGATCGGGAAGATGTTTTCCGTTTGTACTGATATCTGTCCTTTTGCCATTCTATTATTACTTAGTTATGAGTTGAACTTATGTTCAAATGGTATGCCACCTCAATATAGGTGACAAAATGTCGTATATGAGATGGATTATTAAAAAGTGGCTGACAGACCTACACCAGATGCTGACATCCCGAGCCTTATATTTACGGAAGTGAGACCTTTAGGCTTCCGATCTGTTTTACTATGCCACAGATCTATATGGTATGTCACATGACTCATGAGTATACCTAATCCTGCACCAAACACTACATCTGACACCCAGTGCTTATCTTTTATCATCCGAAATGCACCTACAACAGTAGCTGGTATGTAACCGCTATACGCCAACCAGAGGTTTTTATCTTTGAAACTTTGGTATATCACTCCCGCTGACGCAAATGAATATGCCGTATGACCAGAAGGAAAAGTATGAGATCCACCGTTTGGTCTAGGACTATTGGTCAATCCTTTGAGAGCCAAACTGGTCCCTAGCGTCAATGCCTGAGTAACGATCAAATGTCGCGTATGTCTTCCTATTGTCTGCTTATCATGTCCGAAGGCAAGATCAGAGATATACAACATAGCTATTGGACTATGTTGTAACAGATCATCAAAGTTTGTATCGGTAATACCAAATCGTTCTCTAATCCAATCTCTAACACCTACCCTTGTGCTCTCACGATCTATTATAAGGCCAGTAGCTAACAATGCCCCACTGGTTATATATCCTGTTTTTAATTTAGATGATTTGACGGATGTAGTGTCTTGTCCAAAAATCAAACAACTTATAAAAACACTAATTAAAATAATCAATAATCGTCTCTTCACAGTTTTCTAATTTTAATATTTCTAAAGCTAACCTCATTACCATGATCTTGAAGAGCTATGTGCCCAGATGGGTATATACCATAAGAAGGATAATCTTTCCATTTTCCTTCATCTTTCAATCTCTGCCATTCTTCAGACCATAATTCATAACGTACGATCAATCGGTCATTGAGCCAATGTTGTACTAAGCCATGGTCAACAATGATTCTACTTGTGTTATAAGTACCCTGAGGATTATAGGCTTTAATTTTGGGTGGATGCATCGCATAGTTAGCTGCTGTAAGCTGCCAACTTTCAAGAGGATAAGCAAATCCTTCATCATCGATTAGTTGATACTCCGGACCAGATTGATATACACCGGTTAATCCCTCTCCTTCTCGCACATTGAAAAAGATGCCACTGTTCCCACCTTTGGAGATCATCCATTCTAATCTCAATTCAAAATTTCTAAATGTATCTATCGTAATGGCATCTGCAGACTTTCCCTCTATACCAAGTGCGACCATTACTCCATCTCTGACAGCCCATCCAGACATACCTTTTCCGTTGTACAATCGCCATTGGTCCATACTAACACCATCGAATAAACTTGTCCATCCGAGCGCCTTCTCTACACCAGAAAGATCATTAGGTCCAGCAGGTTTGCTTGCGACATGTTGTGTCTTACAAGACATGATCAACATAGTAATACACAATAAAGAACTCAAGCGTAACTTAATCAACAATCTCAAATATTTAAAAATTACAATATAAACAAAAGGCGATGTCTCATAGAAAGACATCGCCTTTTGTTTAATCTCAGAGGACAGCCTACTTTTTCTTACCCCTCGATAGCTTCTTGTTGTCTCGTTCTCTCTTTGTGATCCTTGCTCTTCCATTCTCCACACAAAACTCTATCAATTCGTATGTGCCAAAGTTCCCATCAGAACTAATTAAACTAGTACCATTGGCATCGACTATTTCTAGACCTCCATCTCCATAATCACAGCACATACCATCTCCAAAAGCATCATATAGATCAATCTCATAACAGCCATCTTCAAGATCTACGTTTTTGGTTTTAACCTGTCCTTCTTGGCCATCCTCGTATGGACCTCCTGAGGCCACAAGATTGTTAGATGCATCATATAACTCCCAGGATGTCTCCGATCCATACTCATCCAATGTCACTTGTACCTTATAACTTCCAGATTCACTATCTGTTCCTTCATCACTTTCTTCATCAATCGAGAGATCAAAAGTCTGAATGGAGGACCAAGCTTGCCAGCCGTCAGAACATCTTGTTCTGATCTGATAGTGATATTCACTCGTAGATAAATTGTTAAGATTCTTTTGAGAATTGGAAGCGTTCTTTCTTTCCCATTGTGATGTACCTGTGACTCTATACCTCACTTGATATCTGATGGCGTCAGTAATATCAGCCCAATCAATCTTTACTTTTGTCGGGCTTAATATCTCTGTTGTCGATAAAGTAGGTGAAGCACATGCTAATTCGTCGTCTATCTCTTCTTCTGTTTCTTCTTCACCAGTTTCTCCATCGTTTGTATCATCTTCTTCAGTATCTTCCTCTCCTGTGCTTCCATCACTTGTATCATCATCGTTTGTATCGCCACTTCCTGCGTTGGTTGATCCACTGTATACATTGCTCACATTGGACGTAAGAGCACTTAAACTCGAAGACAAATAATTGGACATTCGTGCAGACTGACCACCAGAGAACATATACATGCATGCATCATTAGTGTAGTCCATGTAATTCATATGCATATCATTGGACCCGCAAGATGTTGTCCCAAGACTTGGACAACCAGCGTTATCTTGAGCCTGATCTGGGGTATCACTTACGTCATCATCAACACCACATCCATCACCCCAGATATGATCAAGCAGAAGATAGTGACCCATCTCATGCGTCAATGTTCGTCCAAGATTATAGGGTGCTTCAGGGGCTATCGAACCACAACCTTGTCCTGAACCAAATGCCGCAGCATCTATCACCACTCCATCTCCATTGCCAAGACCACCTAATGGAGCATAGCCTAATACACCAGTATTGAACTGGACGAATATGTTAATGTACCCAGACCAATTGTTAACTTGATCTCCTTGGGTTCTATTAATCGTGATGGCCAGGTCTCCATTATTTAAACCATATCCAGATGGGTGATTTTGGTCTGCTATAACAAATTTCATACAGGTCTCTCCATTATCGACACCAGGAAAAAATGAAGCTGCCTGACTCGTCCACTTGCTTATATCAGAGTTAGTTCCTGCATAGTCTTCATTGAGTGTATTGATCTGGTTGATAGCAAGTTGGTTTAGACATGTAGCATTTGGGTCATTCACTCCTTGATAGTGAATAGCAACAGGGATGAGTACAGGAGAAGAACATTGAACTTTGAAATTCGCTCTTTCGACATTCACCTTTTCAAATGCTAGGAGCATCTTTTGTCTTTTGGCCTGATAGACTGGGTCTTGCATGAGGTGTTGTGTATGCTCGTGTGTAAGACACGTACGTTTCTTTTGTGCAAACGGTACTTCAGATGTATCTGTTGATGGATCATCATTAAAATTATCTTCTTGACAAGAAGACAAAAATGTCATTGCTATAATTACAAGCATTAGAGGAAAAAGATTTTTCAATTTCATTATTGATAAAATTTAAGTGTTAACAAAAGGTAGAAAGGTGATCATCCACGCTAATTTTTGTTCAAAGTAAAAGGACAAGAC
>CAZRXJ010000098.1:0-6920 GCA_964604025.1 uncultured Saprospiraceae bacterium
GCATAACATGTCTCGTGGGTATACTCACTGCGATCGATAGTATCTTATTTTCTATGAATGACAGCTTCAACAGATTAGGTGCTAATTCATTCAATGTACGTCCGCTGAGAGAAAATATAAGATCAAGATCAAGAGGTCGACAGACAAAACGTGCAGATCCTCTTATCTATGAACAGGTCATGAGCTTCAAAGATAAGTATCAATATGGGTCGACTAAGGTGTCAATAGAATCATGGTGTACTTCCAATGCTGAGATAGCATTCATGGATAAGAAAACTAACCCTACAGTAACTATCAGAGGAGTGGACGAACATTACTTTGATGTATCAAGTTATAATCTATCGGCTGGAAGAAACTTTACAGCGACCGAAGTCAAAGCTTCTAGTAACAAGTGCATATTGGGTATGGACTTGGTCGAACAATTGTTTGATGGAAAACCAGAACGAGCGATTAACAAGACTATATCTATTAATGCAGGGCGTTATAAAGTCATAGGTGTACTCGAATCCAAAGGTGGAAGCTTTGGTAGTGATGAAGACAGAAGGATCTTTATCACCATCACAAAGGCAAAACAAGTATATGGATTTCCAAAGAAGAACTATAATCTTATCGTCGGTGTAAGTGTCGCCTCTGAGATTGATGCGGCGATAAATAGTGCATATACTCCTATGCGCAATATCAGAAAGCTAAAAGCCGCTGATAAGAATGACTTCGAAATTAGAAAAAGCGATAGCGTTCTGAATACACTTAAGGACCTTACAAGTACGCTTAGATTTGGCACCATAGCCATCGCACTTATGACTTTGTTAGGTGCATCTATAGGCTTGATGAATATCATGCTCGTAACTGTCACTGAGCGAACAAGAGAGATCGGTGTCTCTAAAGCCATCGGTGCAAAAAGAAAACACATCTTAGTACAATTCTTAACTGAGGCTATAGTGATCACTCAGATCGGAGGTATCGTTGGCGTCATATTAGGAATACTAGCTGGAAATTTGGTAGGCTTATTTTTCGAAAGCGGCTTCTTGATACCTTGGCCATGGATATTCTTAGCATTCTTCGTATGTCTATTTGTAGGAATTGTGTCAGGTCTTTATCCAGCACTTAAAGCTTCTAGACTGGATCCGATTGAGTCGTTGAGGTATGAGTAGACTACGGTTAGACGGACCACGGATTAACGGACCACAGTTAGCCGGACTACGGATTGCTGTCGACTTTTGACTGATAATACTATCGACTGTGAGTCGATTTACTACGGACTATCAACCTACATACCGTGGACAATATCCGGCTACCATTTAATAGTCTTAACGATGAGGTCTACTTGTTGCATAATGTCTCTTTTTCTTTTACCCGGTGCAAAGACGAAAGAATCGATGACAAGCAACTTTCCAGTTTTTTCATTGACGATAGCATAGCTGATAAAAGGGCCACCCATGAAGTCGTTTTCCATTTCCCAGATACCACGACATTCCTTTGTATACCTTGTAGATATCGTACGTTCGAATTCTAATATCGGAAGATCTTCGTCGTTGATTAGAATGAAGGTATTGGGTTCTTTAGAAGAAACATATCTACCGAATAAGTTGAATCTCTCTTTGACTGCTTCTTTGGATAACATTTCTGGGCCAGTATAATCGAAGATTCTAAAAGCCATATTGAATGCTCCATCTCTTGTATCTTTTCTCAACCAATACAATCCTTGATCTTCAGGTGCATCCAATACAATATTGAAGTCAGATGGTATATCGATCTTTGCTCCGTATCGACCTAGCATATTGCTAGACAGACCTTGGTTACGGCCACGTGCATAGGTCACTTGATCCAACTGTACAAGGTCGTGGTCGTTGACCTTGCCAGATATGCCGTTATAATTTTTTTCAACTGCTGCAGCTAAGTTGTCTGTGCCATGCGCAAAGAGATAGATAAGTATCTGTCCATTGGCCCACTTGTCTCGGCCTACCGAAGTATTGAACGAAGGATCTGTCTTTGCTCTCTTTAATCTTTCTTCTCCTAGATCCTTGATTACAAACTTGGTTGTCTCAGACTCTTTGTCATCGAGATTAGCTATGATGAGATAAGTCCTTAGCTCTTTCTTCAGTGGTTGACTATATATATCTGATGGGTCATACTGTCTGATATCAAATATAGGTTCAGGACGAGGCGTCAACGGAAACACGCCTTCGAAAAAATGTCTTATTGTGTCTCCTACGATACTTGTCCAGATATCATCATCTGTGATGACTACTATCTCATTCATGACACCTAGAGCAGATGGCTTGATTTTATAATTGAGATCTGGATTACCTGAATTATTGCAAGATATCAGCAGCGAGATGAGTGCCAACAAAGTAATCGTATATCTAATGCATGTACGCATGACGCTTTATGTATTTATCATACAACCAATAAAATGGCCGAATGTATGTATCAACATCTGTCTATCAAATGTCAGACGAGCAATAACGCCGTCAACTCTAAGATGATATGAGATGTTAACTAGTTGTATGATAAGAAATTTATAACAATTGTGATATGATATCTTCTTCTTTGATGCCTTCTGCTTCAGCCTTGTAGTTACGCACGATTCTATGCCTTAATATATTGCTTGCTATCACCTTAACATCCTCTATGTCAGGAGAGTATTTGCCCGAGATAGCAGCATGACATTTAGCTCCTAGCAGAAGATATTGAGACGCTCTTGGACCTGCTCCCCAGCTTATATAATTATCCACTACTCCCGCTGCTCTCTCTGTACCAGGTCTGGTTTTACTGGCCAAAGAGACGGCATATTCAAGTACGTTATCAGCTACAGGAACCTTTCTTACCAGCTCTTGAAAAGACAATATCTGTTCTGCTGTTAGGATGTTGTTCAGATCCGCCTTATGTGTAGATGTTGTCTGCTTCACAACTTCTACTTCTTCCTTATATGACGGATAAGTAAGTGGTATGTTGAACATAAATCTATCCAATTGCGCTTCTGGTAATGGATAAGTTCCTTCCTGCTCTATAGGGTTCTGTGTTGCCAATACAAAAAATGGCTTAGGCAACTGATAGTTCTGTCCGTATACTGTAACACTTCTCTCCTGCATGGCCTCCAGGAGCGCTGCTTGGGTCTTAGGTGGCGTACGGTTGATCTCATCAGCAAGAACAATATTTGCGAAAAGTGGTCCCTTGTTAAACTTAAAGTTACGGCTATCGTCCAGTACTTCAGAACCCGTTATATCTGATGGCATCAAGTCTGGTGTGAACTGTATCCTCTTGAACTCAAGATCAAGTACTTCGGCAATTGTACTCACTAACAATGTCTTGGCTAACCCAGGAACTCCTACCAATAAACTATGTCCATTGCTAAATAGCGAAATCAGAACTGACTTTACCACTTCTTTTTGACCGATGATGACCTTACTGATCTCACTACTCAAGTCCTGATACGCTTTGGCTAATGCATCAACTGCCTCTACATCTGATTTATACTGATTACTCATTGATTATATCTTCTTGCTATGTCTTAGATGACTCAAAATCTCGCCAAATGTACGAGACCTATAACTAACGTGCCTTTTCTAAGGATGTTTTTATTCTGAGGTCAATAGTGGTGTTTATTCATGCTTTCGCAAATGATAACAATGTCGTTCAGAATTATATACTTGCTGTAGAGCGTGGGATTTTCCTGTACTTTTGTGTAGCTAAAGAAATAAGGTATGTATAGATCACATAATTGTGGTGAATTAAGGATGTCTGATAAGGGTCAAGAAGTGTTGTTGAGCGGATGGTTACAGACCAGTCGAGACTTTGGAGGTATGACTTTTATAGATCTGCGGGATAGATATGGTATCACCCAATTAGTATTTAATATGGAGGATGATGCTGCACTATGTGGTGCCGCAAGAAAGTTAGGACGTGAGGATGTGATCCGCGCAAAAGGACTGGTAAGAGAGCGTAGTAATAAGAATGAAAATCGAGCTACCGGTGATATAGAAATAGAAGTCAAAGAACTTGTGGTACTCAATGAGTCCAAGGTGCCTCCATTCACTATAGAAGACGACACTGATGGCGGTGAAGACCTCAGAATGAAATATCGCTATCTCGATATCCGAAGAGATAAAGTAAAGTCCAATCTCGTCTTCAGAAGTAAGCTGGCTATAGAGACGCGCAAATATCTCGATGGGCAACAATTCATAGAGATTGAAACACCTGTGTTGATCAAAAGTACGCCAGAAGGAGCTCGGGATTTTGTTGTACCATCAAGGATGAATCCTGGTCAATTCTATGCATTGCCACAGTCACCTCAGACATTCAAACAGATCTTAATGATCGCGGGGATGGACAAGTATTTTCAAATTGTAAAATGCTTTAGAGATGAAGATTTAAGAGCTGATAGGCAACCAGAGTTCACACAAATAGATTGCGAGATGAGCTTTGTAACCCGTGATGATGTTCTAGCGACATTTGAAGGTCTGACTAAACACTTGTTCAAGCAGTTAAAAGATATAGATCTTCCAAGTTTTCCATTGATGTCATATGATGATGCTCTTTGCAAATATGGAAGTGATAAGCCAGACACTAGATTTGATATGTGCTTTGTTGGACTCAATGATATAGCGCAAGGTCAAGGGTTTGGCGTATTTGACAATGCAGAGTTGGTGGTCGGCATATGTGCGTCTGGTCAAGCGAGTCAATATTCTAATAAAGACATCAAGAAATTAACAGAATGGATGCAACGTCCACAGATCGGTGCTAAAGGATTAGTCTATGTAAAGTTTGAAGAAGATGGATCTATAAAGTCATCAGTTGGAAAGTTCTTCGATGACAACGCACTGAGGATTTGGGGTGATAAGATGGAAGCTAAAGCTGGAGATATGCTACTTATCTTATCAGGTGAAGAAGATAAAACTAGAAAACAACTCAGCGAATTAAGATTAGAAATGGGTCGCAGGATGGGATTGATGGACCCAAGTGTTTTTAATCCACTATGGGTAGTTGATTTTCCACTTTTAGAATGGGATGAAGAATCCGAACGATTTCATGCGATGCACCATCCATTCACTTCTCCTAAAAAAGAAGATCAAGAGCGGATGATGAATGGAGATCATGAGTCAATGAAAGCACTTCGTGCAGACGCATATGATCTTGTGATTAATGGGGTTGAGATCGGCGGTGGATCAATAAGAATACACGATCGAGAATTACAATCTAAGAACTTTGACTTGCTTGGATTCACAAAAGAAGAAGCAGAGGCACAGTTTGGGTTTTTGTTAGGCGCTTTCGAATATGGTGCACCACCTCATGGAGGTATTGCATTTGGCTTTGACCGTCTCTGTGCGGTTATGAACGGACAAAACAGTATCCGTGATTTTATAGCTTTTCCCAAAAATAATCAGGGTCGAGATATGATGATTGATGCACCCAGCCCAGTTGATGATGTCCAGATGGAAGAATTAAAATTAAAATCTACCTATGTCAATGAATAAATTATTGATCTTGTTGTTTTTTCTTTCGGCATGCCAAGGAGATGAGCGTGAACAAGACTCGTCTGTGCTCATCATCAATGAAGATGAACATGCTGTTGTCACTAAAGTCGAAGTAACTGGCGAGGATCGCAATTATAATTTTCAAGTCACTCTAAAGAGTCCAGACACAGGCTGCGAACAATATGCCGATTGGTGGGAGATTGTCGATCCACAATTTGAATTTATATATCGTCGCAATCTTGGTCATAGTCATGTTAATGAACAACCATTTACTCGATCAGGTGGTCCTGTCGATATATTTGAAGACGAAGAAGTGATCATACGTGGTCATATGAACTCAAGTGGATACGGCCCACTTGCATTTAGAGGATCTGTCAAAGATGGATTTGTTCTGGATACATTGAGAACAGCAGTAGACTTATCAGGAGTCGGGCCTGTTCCTGAAAACTGTGCATTTTAAATTGGAAAACTACACAGTATAAGTATCCTTAAAGCATCTTTTACGTCATTCACAATTACAAAATAATTTATTATTTCTATAGGAGGCTGAATCTGATTCGTCGATTATTCTCTGTAAGTAACCGTGAACAGATTATGTTTACTTCTTAATCAATCAAACTACTTCTATGAACGCACACGAAATCGACTTTGAAATATTTGGTGAGGAAATGCAATTTGTTGAGATAGAACTGGATCCTCACGAAACGGTTGTAGCCGAGCCTGGCAGTTTCCTTATGATGGATGAAGATATAGAAATGAAAACCATCTTTGGCGATGGCACTAATCAAGATAAAGGAATGATGGGAAAGTTTTTTGGCGCAGGTAAGAGATTGCTAACGGGTGAAAAACTATTTATGACTGCCTTCACTCATATGGGAGCAGATAAGGCAAAAGTATCTTTTGCTTCCCCCTACCCTGGCAAGATCATCCCGCTAGATCTTAGTGAGTATGGTAACAAGATCATCTGTCAAAAAAATTCATTTTTATGTGCAGCTAAAGGAGCCAGTGTAGGTATAGAATTTTCAAAAAAATTGGGAAGAGGTTTTTTTGGTGGTGAAGGTTTTATCATGCAGAAGATTGAAGGAGACGGTATGGCATTCTTGCATGCTGGTGGGCATATTGTTGAGAAGACATTGGACATCGGTGAGCACTTAAGAGTTGATACAGGTTGTCTCGTAGGATTCACAGAAGAGATAGACTATGACATCGTCTTTGTAGGTGGTGTTAAGAATACCATCTTCGGTGGTGAAGGCTTGTTCTTTACAAGCTTAATAGGTCCAGGAAAAGTATGGATACAAAGCCTCCCGATCAGTCGACTTAGTGATCGAATCATGTCCAATAGCAAAGGATACTTTGGCAAAGGCAAGGGAGAAGGAAGTATACTCGGAGGCATTGGAGATCTTCTGGACGGGGATGGATTTCTTTAGTTAAGAGGTCGAAAACCTT
>CAZRXJ010000099.1:0-6899 GCA_964604025.1 uncultured Saprospiraceae bacterium
CCAATTCTTAATTATACATGCAGGTATGATGCAATATTCGAGAAGTTACTTGATTAATCTATGTTATCCGATCGCATGGCTTCTATGAAATTGGATTGATCTATCTTGATTGAATAATCAGTAATATTTTTATGATTATATTTCTTCGACAGATATAAATCAACATGAGCTTGAAGGACTCTGCGTTGCTCTCTGAGCTTGTATGGATGCTCGAATCGTGGTATAATGCGGTGAGCACTATTACTTATCTGAGCGATGATTATCTCATTGATCTTATTGTTTATGAAGGGACGACGAGCGACTCCTTTCATTATAATTTTATCTCTTATCCAGAACTTCTCATGTTCTATTGCAAAGAGTAGATCACATTCTTCTTTATCATAGAGTTCGTATCCTCCTACAATTTCTATGTCTATTAGCTTTTTGAAAAGAGTGGAGTCATTAATCGAAATATTCTTTTGATCAATACATGCTTTGACTATGTATTCATCAGATTCAAAGGTGAGTTGTTCACCATTTATCTCATCTATATGATCTCTGTAGTCTGATATTTTTTTTAGATCACAGTCTAATAATGCTTTGTAATCAGGATTTATGGCAATGATACCATCTTCATAATTATTGTTGTATCCAGCCTTAGGTGAAGTGTAGACGTCTCCAGTCATAGATTGATAACTATAATCGAGATCTATCCACTTAAGTTCGTGGCTTTTGATGTGTAGATAAGCGACATGAAGAAAGCCGACATGCTCCAGTATCACACATGCGATAAGAAGGGAAGGTAATATATAGTAAATGTACTTCTTCATGTCATCCGTAAAATATAGAATAACTGGTTAGAAGTCTAAATATGGAGACGCGTTAGGATATTATTAGCAAATGAAAAAGAGATAACTGCTTATCTAATTAGAATTCTTTTATGACTCGCTCTATGATATCACAACACTCATGTATCTGCTCTTTTGTAATCACCAAAGGCGGAGCAAATCTGATAATATTGCCGTGAGTTGGTTTTGCCAACAATCCTTCTTTAGACATAGCAACACATATATCCCAAGCCGTGCTGCTTTCTGGAGCGTCATTTATAAGAACAGCATTGAGTAATCCTTTACCTCGTACTTGGGATACTATATCGTATTTGTCAACGAGAATTTGCATTCTTTCTCTGAACAACCTTCCGAGGGAACGCGCATTTTGTGCGAGGTGCTCATCTTGGAGTACTTCAAGTGCTGTTATAGCAATAGCACATGCCATGGGATTGCCTCCATAGGTACTACCATGCTGCCCTGGTTTGATTACTTCCATAACTGAGTCATCAGCGAGCACTGCTGATACTGGATATGCACCTCCTGATAAGGCCTTCCCAAGAATTAGAATATCGGGACGAGTGTAAGTCGCTTGTTGTTCGCAGGCATGTTCGCAAGTGCAGTCTCCGCATATAGCTAGTAAGCTACCCGTTCTTGCCAACCCCGTCTGTATCTCGTCTGCTATGAATAGTACATTATGCTCTTTACATAGTGCAGCACAGCTCGATATAAATCCTGTATCAGGCACATAGACTCCTGCTTCTCCTTGTATCGGTTCTACTAAAAAACCAGCGACTTGCGGGCCATGCTCTTGAAGAGCGGCATCGAGCGCTTCGACGTCATTGTATGGTATAGATATGAATCCAGGAGTATAGGGTCCAAAATTTCCCTTAGCATCTGGATCGCTTGAGAAGGATATTATAGTAACAGTTCGACCATGAAAGTTTTGTCCACAAACAATGATCTTTGCTGCACCATTAGGGATTCCTTTCTTTTCATAGCCCCATTTGCGGCAGATCTTTATAGCAGTCTCAACGCCTTCGGCGCCACTATTCATCGGAAGTACTTTGTCAAAACCAAAATACTCAGTGACATACTTCTCATATACACCCAACTTGTCACTATGAAATGCCCTAGAAGTAAGTGCCAATGTCTCTGCTTGATGTTTAACGGTTTGAACAATCCGAGGATGACAATGACCTTGGTTAACTGCAGAGTAAGCCGATAAAAAATCAAAGTACTTTTTGCCTTCTACATCCCAAACATGTACACCTTCTCCTTTGCTTAAGACAACTGGTAAAGGATGATAGTTATGTGCACCATATCGATCTTCATATGCGATCAACTGTTCTGACGATAGCTGTTTTGTTTCTGACATAACACTACAATTCTTATTGGTTCAAATGTACATAAAATAGGCTGATAGGTTTTGGCTAATCAATATGCTTATATTGGCTTCATGAAGAAGATATTGGTAACAACTGGTGGAGGTGATTGCCCTGGCCTTAATGCGGTGATCAGAGGGATATCAAGGGCGGCAAAGTGCCAAGGAGAGATAGAAGTATGGGGGAGTCTGGAGGCATTTAATGGGATCTTAAATGAACCACCAGAATTAGTACGACTCAATAAAAAAAGAACTGCAGGTATACATGTTAAAGGAGGGACCATCATTAGAACGACCAATAGAGGCAATCCTTTGGAATTTCCAGAATTGCAAACAGATGGTACTTTTTCTAAAAAAGATAGGAGCGAAGAGTTAATCGAAAAGATCCGCAATAATGGATTTGACGCGGTGATCAATATAGGTGGTGATGGAAGCCAGAAGATTAGCCTAGAACTTTATAAAAGGGGATTGAACATCATAGGTGTACCTAAGACAATAGACAACGATCTTTCTGCTACGGATCGGACATTTGGATTTGCGACAGCAGTACAGATAGCTACAGATTGCTTCGACAAGTTAGTAACTACAGCCGAGAGTCATCACCGAGTAATCATCATGGAAGTGATGGGTAGGGATGCCGGTTGGATTGCACTACATACAGCTATAGCAGGTGGTGCTGAGATATGCTTAATCCCAGAGATCCCATATGATATCAGCAAGGTTGTGAAGAAGATCAATAAAAGATATAAGAAGGGGAGAGGATTTGCCAATATCGTAATCTCTGAAGGTGCCAAAGCAAAAGATGGCCATGTCACGGGGACAAGCTCTAAGGATGGGGATTCACATGTTAAGTTAGGTGGAGTAGCCAACGTGTTGCGGCATCAATTAGAAACTAATGATTGCAAGGGCCAAGTGAGATCAACGATATTAGGTCATATACAACGTGGCGGCACGCCCAGTGCATACGACCGCATCTTAGCTACCTCTATGGGTGTCAAAGCGTTAGAAATGATCGTTGATGAAGAATATGGGAAAATGGTTTCTTTTAAAAACAACAGTATAACTTCTGTATCTTTAGAAAGTGCCGTTAGCGAATACAACTATGTAGATCAGCAACATTATCTGGTTGAAGTAGCCAGAAAAATGGGTATTAGTTTTGGAGATTAGTTGATTACTCTTCTAATATCTTAGCATCTCGATTAACTATAATACTGGCGTTCAATTCAAATCCTGCTAAGATAATAAAGGCATTGATCTGTAGCCACAAAAGTATAATGATAAGTGTAGCAATAGAGCCATATATTTCATTGTATTTGCCGAAGTTGTTTAGAAAATAAAAGAATCCCATCGTAGCTAAGAATGAAAAAACAGTAGCTACTATAGCCCCTGGGTTTATAATCTTTAGAGGTCGATAGGTCGAAGGTCCATATCTGTATATGATCGTAATCACCATATAGAACAAAATGAATACGACCAACCACTTAGTAAACAAAAGAATGAATGTCTGGATAAATCCGATACTAATGGTATTAACAAGATGTCGTATATATTGTTGGCCAATTACTATGAGCACGACAGCTATAATTAGAATAATAGAGAGAAGTATGGTTAAGTTAAATGCCACCAATCTCTTTTTAAAATAGCTCCGAGATTTAAAACTTACAGAATAGGACTTATCGAATCCAAACATCAGAGTTAGCATACCCGAAGACGCAAAGAAGGCTGCAAAGAAAAATCCAATACCTTGGACACTAAAGATGCCCTCAGGATTGATCCCATCAACAATACCTAGAAAGTACTGGATGGCATAATCTGGTATCACACCTTCAAGATTAGATTCAAAATTATTGATCTTTTCTTGAACCCAAGTCGTAATTCTAACCAGCGGTAAGACGAATATTATAAAAGGAAAAAGAGAAAGAAAGAAACTAAAAGCTACAGAGTTGGCTCTTGTCATAATATCATCCCTCTTAAGCTCTTCATAGATGAATGTAGCGATATTATAAAGTGGAACTTTGCTAAAGCCTGGGAGACTGATGCTCTTAGACCATGTCTCTAATTGCTGCACCCTCTGAGGCCCAAGTAACCATTCTTTGAATTTTTGCCACTGCTTTTTCAAAAATGCGGATTAAATTTTTCAAGTAAGAAGAGTGGACAAGATACATTCTTGTTAGACTGCATATCGACATAAAAGAGCTTAACCTGACCAGTGTTGAGTAGAGCCCCAGACTCATTGTATATCTCGTGATAGAAGTGAAGCATACGCTTGGGTAGTTCTCTAAGTTCTGTATGTATGGTCAACAACTGATCGTATAGAGCGGGAAGTTTATATCGGCATTCCATCTGTAAGACCGGCATCATGATGTTATATTCATCCTCGCATTCCTGATAAGTTATACCTGTTGTTCTCATTAGTTCGGCTCGACCTATCTCATACAACTTAGCGTAATGTCCATAGTATAGATATCCCATCTTGTCAGTATCGGCATATCGAACACGTAATTGAAAAGTACCTTTGAGCATAACTAAGATCTGATGATGGGACAGGTCATGCAATGAGACCCTCCACGCGCCCTCGAGAGCTCTGCAGAAGGGATCGTGATGATTGTTTTTTCTAATTTGTTTATATAGCTGTCATCTGATTCGGCTTTCTTAAAAAGCTCATCTGCATCAATTACGTTATAACCTTGTTTTTCAAATGCCGCTAATGTTTTTAGATTGCGATCATAAGATATGGCTACACCAGGTCTGACACATGTTAGGTTGACACTATCCGTCCACTGTTCTCTCTCTTGATAAGGAGATTCTCCTCCTCCAGAAAAAACATATTGCATATCAGGATTGATCTCCTTATTGATGTAATCTCTAATTGAAGGATATACCGTCTCATTTCCATTTGCTCTATAGACGACTACATTAGATCCTTCGCCATCATAGACAATGGGCTTATAACATGCCACGATATCATGATCCACTCTTGTAAATAAAGTATCGATGTGCATAAAACTTCGCTCATTAGGGATATTGACTTGGGCTATATTCTTAACCAGTCCTTTATCAAACAAGTAGTCCTTGATACAGTGAAATGCGTAAGGTGTAGTGCGCTCACTACAGCCTATCAAGAGGTGATCAGGATCGAACATCATTATGTCTCCACCTTCAGCACTTACTACTTCTGCTTTTTTAGAAGGTGGAAATAGCTCTAAGTCGTTCATGTCGATGATCTTACCTTCAGACTTGGCCTCCTCAAAAAGCGGATGATACTTAAATATGAATCGACTCAATAAGTTCTCTCGATGTCTTGCTTCTTTGGCAGCTTTGGTGATTAATATATGATCCTTGATCGTAACAGCTATATCTCTTGTGAACATGTAGTTGGGTATCGGATCAAAGAGAATTCTGTCTTCTTCTTTTAGATATCCCGTGATCAACAATCGAGATAGATTGTCATCAGAGAGATTTTCCAGATACTTCTCAAACGAAGTAGGTAACTCTTCAAATGCTATGACCCTATCTATAAGTTCTTCTTTCACTGCATCGCAAGCATCTATAGCTTCCGCGATTAACTGTTGTGTTTCTAGTACATTGCTTGCACCTATGAATAACTTTAGAATTCTTAAAAACGTTGCATATTCTTCATTCATCAACGGATAAAAGACGATATCGTCAAATAGTAAACTCTCAGCTTTCTTGGGTGATATCCGTGATATGCCATCGTCAGGAAAATGAACGATCACCTGCTTTAACTCACTTATCTCATTGTCAACGTACATAATACTTATTATCTAGGGATAAATGTACTGTTATCTAATGGATGTAGGCTTTAACTCGGCGTGATAATATGTTGATGATGAGAGAAACCATTACAGGAAAAATCTAAATTGATCACTTTATACATCATCAGTATCAAAGTCATCGAACATCTTAGCCAATGGGTCTGCAAAAGTAAACTGAGCATCCAGAACATTTTTTCCAATTACTTCAAATGCTGCCAAACCATGTAAGATGAGCTCTTTATAGAAGTATCCTAAGTTCTTACTAGTGGCATACTGTTTAATTAAAGAATCAAGACCTTGTACTTTATCAATCTTAGATCTAAAATCTTTTTCACTATCATCGTTGAGAAGGTCAACGGTATTGCCACCTGAAAACCATGCTTTGACCACACCAAAAGGATCCTTGTCCTGTAATCTCGTCGTCTTATCGGGATTCGGAAATATTTGTAAAAACAAATCCTTGATCGCTTTGTCTACGAGATCCATCGCGACGGCATAAGAACCCATTTGTTCTCCCTCATATACCAACTCTACTTTACCAGTGATAGCTGGTATGACACCCCAAAAATCTGTGATGCGGACAGAAGTTTTTTTGTCTCCATTGATGAGCATCCTCCTTTCCGCCGCACTAATGAGATTTTCGCGAGCTGAAATACTGAGTCTTGCGGACACTCCCGATTTTTCATCTATAAAGTCACTCTCCCTTGCTTTGAAAGAGATCAACTCAAGTATAGACTTGACTTCATCAGCGATATGGATGGCATCGCCTTGTGCTTTAGTGATATTAGCTTCTTGCTCTGTGATGGATAGCGCTGTTTCTAATTCTTTAGGATAGTGTGTTAAAATCTGACTTTCAATTCTATCTTTTAGCGGTGTTACGATACTTCCTCTATTAGTATAATCTTCAGGGTTAGCGGTGAATACAAATTGTAT
>CAZRXJ010000100.1:0-6888 GCA_964604025.1 uncultured Saprospiraceae bacterium
GGTTGAACCGTTATATTCACATGCTATTTCGATCACTTTTTTTATCGGTTGTCATCCTTTCATCCTTTATTTCTTCTGGTCAACAAATATCTTTAGCAGACATAGCGTTTTCGCTGGAACAAGATGACGAACTCGACCTTCCTTTTGCGGGTGGGCTTAGATCTCCACAATTCAGTACTGCAGATCTTAACTTGGATGGTATAGAGGATATCGTAATCTATGATAAGGACGGAAGATCCATTATCCCATTGATTAGAGCAGCAGATCGATCTCTCAGATTTGATCCTACTTTTAGGGCTATATTTCCTGATATACCGTCGTGGATGTTGATGAGGGATTATAATGGAGATGGCATTAAAGATATCTTTTGTAGTCCAACGACGATTGGTCTGCCCGGTGTTGAGATCCACAAAGGTGTTGTACGTGATGGTGCGTTGACTTTTGAACTTGTTAGATTTCCCGAGCGCGACTTTGACATCCTTTTTGTGCCTATAGGGAGTACGGTTACCCAAATATTTGCTAGCGTTATAGATATACCAGATATCAAAGACCTGGATGGTGATGGAGACCTGGATATACTGTCATTTGAACCATCTGGAAGGACGGTATACTTCTATAGCAATCAAGCACTTGAATTAGGCTTTACCACGGACACATTGATATATATACTTGAAGAAATATGCTATGGAGGCGTGGTCGAGAGTGGTTTTTCTCAAGAAGTCACGTTGAGCACAAGTGCTGGTACATGTGCGTCTTTCTTAGTTTCTAAAGATGAGCTCGTTGCGAACACTAGACATTCAGGATCTACAGTATTGTCAGTGGATGTATCTGGCGACTCACTGCCAGAACTCTTGCTTGGTGATATATCATATGATGGTTTAGTAATGTTGGATAATACGGGTACGAAAGAAGAAGCTCATTTCACAGATCAAGAAGTGAGGTTCCCTTCCTTAGACAATGATCCCATAGATATCGAATTATTCATTAGCGGATACAATGAAGATATGGATGGAGATGGAGACAAAGACTTAATTATAGCACCTAACGATAAGTTCGCCTCTCAGACAACTGATCATATCTGGGTTTATGATATAGTAGATGCCGGAGAAGAAGGAAAGGCCATCAATTTAGTCGATAAGAACTTCCTGATAGATGATATGATCTATCATGGCCCCAACAGTGCTCCGATGTTTTTCGATTACAACGGTGACAAGCTTGTTGACTTGCTGATTGGAACTTGCGGATTGTCTCCTGATGGCAGAGCACTCAATCCAAGGTTAGTACTATATAGAAATGCAGGTACTCCAACAGCACCAAGCTATATCCTTGAAGATGACGATTATCTTGGCATGTCAGAATTCAGGACCACTTCTTTGCATTTTGCGCCATCTATAGGTGATGTAGATGGTGACGGTGATCTTGACTTAGTGATCGGTGATAACAACGGACGATTGTACTTTATAGAAAATCAATCAGGAGATCCAAGTATTTTACAATTTGCTCGACCTATATACCCGGCGTGGGATATCAAAGTAAGTGCTTGGGCCAGTCCAGAGGTTTTTGATTTTAACAACGACGGATTAGGTGATCTTATATTAGGTGAACTTAACTTTAACTCTGTAAATGGAAAACGCAGTAGTTTTAATTATTTTCAAAATCAAGGAACTGTAGGATTCGCAACGTTTGATACAGATGAATTTGCAAGCCCTAACAATCCAAGATTTGGAGCTATAGACCTTAAAGAGCCAGGTTCTTTCAATAACTTTTCAGCGCCTACTATTATAGATATTGGAGAAGAACTTTTATTTGCAACTGGATCTGCTCTTGGCAACATCAATCTTTATACGACTGATGACGATATGCCTACTGATAGCTTCGACGTAAGAAGTATCAATTATGGGGATATAAGAGAAGGAGATCAGTCGATGCTTGCCCTTGCAGATCTGAATGATGATATGTTCTTAGAGATGGCTGTTGGCAATAGAAGAGGTGGAGTGGCCATATATAATACTGATATAAGGGTCGACCTTGGCTCTTCTAATATTGAAGTCAGTGCTACAGATCTAATTACAATTGTACCTAATCCAACCGCAGATTTTTTACAATTGGATATTGACGCATCTATCAGTCGAGATGGACGGATTATAATTTATAATGTCGATGGAAGAGTGATCAGTCGTCATGCCATTGAGGATTCTGTAGTTGATGTATCTCAATTACAGAGTGGCACCTACTTTCTTGAAATATCAACTAAAGATCAATCTTATACTCATCGATTTATAAAAGTAGATCCGTGACTTGTTATAATTTTGGAGGTGTGAGGTATTTGTAGTGGCCATTGAGTTGAATCTTTTTTCTCATCTTTTCAGCTTCTTTAATCATTGGGATCATTGATTTTAGATGCTCCAGCATATACACTTGACGCTCCCGCTCTGATATAATTTGCAGTAATGCATATTCTTGCTCTTTGCTAAATCCAACCTTGTGGGCGATTTGAAAAGTTATAAAATCGTCATGCAAAGCTTCTGGTCTCTTGGGTATATTCATGTACTTGTACAATTCTTCAAGAAGCGAACGAATCTCCGATCGCAAAGCTGGATCTGCTTCGTGATCCCAGTACAATTCTTCGACATACGCTCCTGGATATGATTTGTTAGGATGAGTCTTGATATATCGCTTGACTTCAAATGGCCTAACACCCTTCGTCTTGATATCCATCTTGCCGTCTTCATAAGTTCTCGATATTACTTCAAGAGATACGATGGACCCAAATTCTAAAGGATGACTCTGCCTAAAGTAGGGTATGCCAAACTGTATACCTTCATTTTCACAATCTTGTATCAGTTCTCGATATCGAGGTTCGAATATGTGGAGATTAAGTGATTCAAATGGAAACACAACAATCTCGAGAGGAAATACTGGTATCAAGATCATAACGCACTTGATTAAGTACCATGGCAAAGTTCATTAATTATTTGACTTGATCGAGAGAACCAACGACTATATGTCAAAGATTAACAATTGGATCTATCAATAACTAATTATTAAGACTTGGAGATTGCTGATTCTATTAACTTTATGACTTAATGTACATTATGGACTTACGTAGGATATCGAGTTGCATCATCATCATCTTTTGTTTTTTAACTATAACGACAGCGCAGCCAGATCGATGGCAACAGAAGGCAAAGTATAAGATGAAGATAGATTTTGATGTTAACACACATCAATTCAAAGGAGAGCAAGAACTTAAATACTGGAACAATTCTTCAGACACTCTATATAAAGTGTTTTACCATCTATATTTTAATGCCTTTCAGCCAGGGAGTATGATGGACATACGCTCCTTGACGATTGCCGATCCCGATAGAAGAGTTGGTGATCGTATCAGTAAGTTATCTTCTGATGAGATAGGATATCATAAGATAGACGAGCTCAAGCAAGATGGCAAACCTACGCGGTATCATATAGAAGGAACGATCTTAGAAGTTGACTTGGCGAAGCCTGTCTACCCTGGGAAGTCGACTACATTTAAGATGAAATTCAACAGTCAAGTACCCGAGCAGATAAGAAGGAGTGGTCGCAATAGTGCTGAGGGAATAGATTACTCTATGGCTCAGTGGTATCCAAAGATGGCCGAGTATGACTATCAAGGTTGGCATGCTAATCCTTATATCGGTCGTGAGTTTTACGGTATCTGGGGAGATTTTGAAGTAGAGATTAAGATTAATGGCAACTATACTTTAGCGGCGTCAGGATTGCTTCAGAATGCTGATAAGATCGGAAGAGGATATAGTACAAAGAGCGGAAAGAAAAAGAGCGATAAACAAGTTACCTGGAAGTGGAAAGCGGAAAATGTCCATGACTTTGTATGGGCCGCTGATCGAGATTACGTCGTAGAAAGTAGGGTAGCCGAAGCTGGCACCAAGATGTACTTTGTATATCAACCCGGAGACAAGACTAGTGAAAACTGGAAGCGCCTTCCAGAAGTTATGGATGAGGCATTGACATATATGAACCAACGATATGGTAGGTATCCTTATCCTGTTTATTCTTTTATCCAAGGTGGTGACGGCGGTATGGAATACCCAATGGCAACATTAATCACTGGAGAAAGATCGATGAATAGCCTGGTGGGTGTATCTGTGCATGAATGGATGCATAGTTGGTATCAGATGGTGCTTGGAACCAATGAAGCGTTGTATGCTTGGATGGATGAGGGATTTACGAGTTTTGGTACTTCCGAGACGATGAACCACCTGCGTACACAGAAGATGATTACAGGAACACCAGCAGAAAATCCACACTTACAGTCAGTCAATGGTATATTGAACTTTCATCGTTCTGGGAGATCAGAGCCGCTATCTATACATGCAGATCACTTCGTGAGCAATGGAGCATATGGCAGAGGAGCATATACCAAGGGCCAAGTAGCACTTGTACAATTGAGATATATAATGGGTGATCAGGCTTTTAGAAGAGGCATGCTTAGATACTTCCATACTTGGAAATTCAAGCATCCTAATGTAAATGACTTCATCAGAATTATGGAGAAGACCTCAGGGTTAGAGTTGGATTGGTTCAAAGAATACTTTGTCAACACAACCATGTATCCTGACTATGCTGTCGAATCTGTAGATGCAGATGATGACGAGACAATCATCACTCTAGCAAAGCTCGGGCAGATGCCTATGCCACTCGATATAGTTGTTACGTATAACGATGGTACAAGATCGTTAATCAATATACCAATAAGGATGATGAGAGGAGAAAAGCCTAATGAGCACAAAGACGTACACTTTGTACAAGCTGGAGATTGGCCGTGGACGCATCCAGAATATGAGTTGATATTAGAGTATCCGCTTTCGCAAATAAAAAGCATAGAGATAGACCCTTCTGGAAATATGTTGGATCTAGATAGATCTAATAACAGATGGGAAGCTTCAGAATAAATTAGTGACCAAGTGACCATCTCTGATTACTAGCGTCTAAATGATGTTAGCGCGCTTATAAAGCGCAAAAGCTATCAAGAATTTTGGTTGATGCAGTGATTGGAGGTATTCTCACCCTTGAGAAACCTCCTTTTTTATGGTATAATCTGATATCCGAAGAGTCAAAATTTAATTTTCTGAATATATAGTGACTTGAACCTATAGTTGACGTCTCAATGATGTTAGCGTGCTTATAAAGCAAAAGGGCTATCAAGAATTTTTGGTTGATGCAGTGATTGGAGGTATTCTCATTCTTGAGAACCTCCTTTTTTTATGTCTCGCATTAGTAACGTGGCTTAGACTTACGACAATACCTAAAGGCATCTCGACATGATTTTTTCATCAACTGATCCAGATCTAAGGATTTGTTTTTAATGATGACATCTGGTCCAGATATACCTATCTGAAGACTCAATTCATACATTGGATTTCCACTACCTTCTTGCTTGATATTGATGATGGCGTAGATGAGGTGGTTGAATTTTTCGTCTAAATTGTAGAGATGGTATTTGAGCTTTCTGATGTATTTATTGGGGATGCCTGCGTTGTTATTGACAGTTATATTTAGGCTCATGCAGAATTATTTTATAAGGTTTAAACGAGATGGGTATAGCCTTTATTCTTATTTGTGTCATATCATCACAAATTTAATTTGTCAATACATCTTTAATCCCTTTCTAAGCTCAGTAATGCTCTTGATTAGCATTTTTATGATCCCTATAGATGCTTATCTTTACTTCATAATTCATTACCAAAAGTCGTTTTAATTATGTCATCATCATTTTCAAAAGGTGTTATCCATGGTCAAGAGTTAAAGGATCTTTTCGACTATGCCAACGAGCAGAATTTTGCTATTCCTGCAGTTAATGTAGTCGGTACTAACTCTGTCAATGCAGTCATGGAAACAGCAAGAGAAGTGAACTCACCAGTCATCATCCAATATAGCAATGGTGGATCGACTTTCAACGCAGGCAAGGGACTCTCTAATGATGGACAGAAAGCGGCTATCCTAGGTGCTAAGACAGGTGCAATGCACGTACATGAGTTAGCGAAGCACTATGGAGTAACTACCGTACTACACACTGATCATTGTGCTAAGAAACTACTTCCTTGGATCAAAGGACTAGTAGAAGAAGGGGCTAAGTATAACGAGATATATGGCAAGCCACTCTATAGTTCCCATATGTTAGATCTTTCTGAAGAACCTCTTGAAGAAAACATGGATATCTCATGTGAGTACTTCCGTGAGATGAACAAGTTAGGGATGATGATTGAGATTGAGTTGGGTGTAACCGGAGGTGAAGAAGATGGCGTCGACAATACAGATATCGATAGCTCAAAGCTATATACCCAACCAGAAGAAGTCGCTTATGCATATGAGCGCTTGTCTGAGATCTCAGATAGATTTACAGTAGCCGCTGCATTTGGTAATGTTCATGGTGTCTATAAACCAGGTAATGTTGAACTCCGTCCGATTATACTCAAAAATTCTCAAGACTACGTCCAACAAAAGTTTGGTACAAGTGAACAACCGATCAACTTTGTATTTCATGGAGGATCGGGATCAAGTCAAGCTGAGATCAGAGAAGCGATAGAATATGGAGCTATCAAAATGAACATAGATACAGATATGCAGTGGGCATTTTGGGATGGTGTAAAAAACTATTATAAAAAGAATCAAGATTATCTTCAAGCACAATTAGGTAATCCTGATGGCCCCGATGTTCCTAATAAAAAATTCTATGATCCACGCAAGTGGCTTCGGGTTGCTGAAGAATCATTTAAGACAAGATTGACAAAGGCATTTGAAGATCTTAATTGTATAGATAAGCAAGTGTAAGTTACATACCATAGATCATTGTCACAACACTATAGAAAGTCCACGAAGATATACCTC
>CAZRXJ010000101.1:0-6772 GCA_964604025.1 uncultured Saprospiraceae bacterium
TAAAGTTATTTAAAAGCTTTCTTTATTTTACTTACGTAATTGAGTTTTTCCCAAGGAAATGTCTCGACCTTAAGACTCTTCTTTTTCCCGGATCCATCAGTAAAACTTACTGTCTTCTTCTCGGGAGTTCTTCCCATATGGCCATAAGCTGCAGTCTCTGAATATATCGGTGTACGAAGCTTTAATCTCTTTTCAATAGCATAAGGTCTCATATCAAATATCTGATAGATTTTCTTTGCGATTTGTCCATCAGACAAATTCACCTTTGCTGTACCATAGGTATTGATATAAATATTAGTTGGCTTAGCAACTCCGATCGCATAAGAAACTTGTACAAGTACCTCGTCACATATACCAGCGGCAACCATATTCTTAGCAATATGTCTTGTCGCGTATGCCGCTGATCTATCCACTTTGGAAGGATCTTTACCAGAAAATGCACCACCTCCGTGAGCTCCCTTACCACCGTATGTATCTACAATAATCTTTCTGCCTGTTAATCCAGTATCACCATGTGGCCCACCTATCACAAATTTTCCAGTAGGGTTCACATAGTATTTGATCTTATTGTTAAAAAGCTTTTGAACTGCCTTAGAGCATTGTCTTTTTACAGCAGGAACAATGATCTTAACGACATCATCTTTAATCGCCTTGAGCATCTTAGCATCACTAGATGAAAACTCATCATGTTGCGTACTGATAACAATGCTATCGATTCTAACTGGCTTGTTATCATCATTGTATTCTATAGTCACTTGAGATTTAGAATCAGGGCGAAGGTAAGTCATCTTTTTACCCGCTTTTCTAACCTTCGCCAACTCAATTAATAATTTATGAGATAAGTCAAGAGCTAGTGGCATATAATTCTCAGTTTCATTAGTAGCATAACCGAACATCATGCCTTGATCCCCTGCCCCTTGATCTTCTTTTTTCGTTCGCTCTACACCTTGGTTGATATCTGGGCTTTGCTCATGAATAGAGGAAAATACACCACAACTCTGCGCTTCAAACATATACTCAGACTTGGTATACCCTATTCTCTCTATAACATCTCTTGCTATCTGTTGTACATCTAAATATGTTTTAGACTTGACTTCTCCGGCTAGTACAACTTGTCCTGTGGTCACTAGTGTCTCACATGCCACTTTAGAGGATGGATCGAAAGCAATAAAGTGGTCCACAAGTGCATCAGAAATCTGATCTGACACTTTATCTGGATGTCCTTCTGATACCGATTCAGACGTAAATAAATATGGCATTGATATGATTACTTAATTATTAAAAATTGGTCTTATTATTAAAATGCAAATATGATGTTTTCTATTTGATATCAGTTACTAGAAGGCGATTTTCGTTAAGATATAACTCATATACATCTCCTCTTGTTATCGGGCCTACTCCCTCAGGCGTACCAGTATATATAAGATCTCCTTTGTGAAGTGTGAATCGATGCGATATAAAACTAACAACAGTCGGTATATCAAAGATCATATCGAGTGCAGAACCCATCTGAACCTCCGATCCATTCTTTAATACCTTAATCGAACTCTTAGATATCTCATCTAGGTCCATATCTATAAAATCACCAATCGCCGCGCTAAAATCGAAACTCTTGGCTAACTCCCACGGATGCCCTTTCTCTTTACACTTTGCTTGAATATCTCTTGCTGTAAAGTCTATACCAACGGATACTCCATCTATAAAATCCTTGACTCGCTTTGGTTCTAAGCTTTTTGCGGATTTGCTTATTCTTACTACAATCTCCCCTTCGTAATGAACTTCATTAGAAAATTCTGGATAGTAGAAAGTCAATCCATTGGGCAGTAGAGCTGTCTTTGGTTTCATAAAGATGAGTGGCGAAGTGGGCACTTCACTATTCATCTCTTTAGCATGCTTGGCATAATTCTTTCCTACACAAAATATCTTCATATCTATCTATATCGATTCATTATTTCACATTCATTAGTCCTACGAGATCCTTCACTTCTTTAACGGTCTCTTGTGCTCGTTTTCTAATTTCTAAAGTTGAAGTTTTAATCTGATCTTTAAGTGCTCTTTTATTAGATGAAAGTTCTGCTCTCTTTTCTCTAAATGGAGCCAACATATCTGCAAGACTATCTCCTACAGCTTGCTTTAGATCAGCATATCTAAGTTGACCAGATTTATAATCACTCATTAATGTTTGTACCGTGTTAGCAGGGTCTCCTGAAGCTTTTAATAACTCAAACAAGTTTTCTACTCCTGGACTCATATTGTTAGGGTCTGCTTCTCCTGTATCTGTAACTGCAGATTTTATCTGCTTGCGTACCAATGTCTCTTCTGCAAAAACACTTATAAAGTGCTTCGCTCCAGCACTCTTGCTCATCTTTCTAGATGGATCGGCAGTCGATCTAATCTTTGGAGTTTCGGTATATAAAGTAGCTGGCAGAACAAAATACTCGTGTCCTACAGCATGATTAAATCGTTGAGCGATATCTCTTGTTAATTCAAGATGTTGTTCTTGATCTTTGCCAACTGGTACAAAGTCCGCCTTGTAAATTAGAATATCAGCAGCTTGTAAAACTGGATAATCTAATAACCCTGCTGAGATATAATTATCACCACCTTTCAACTCACTGGCTTGACTTTTATCTTTGAATTGAGTCATACGAGTGAGCTGACCATAAGAACAAAAACAGTTAAAGATCCAGCATAGCTCTGCATGCTCTGGCACTAATGATTGTATGAACAAGTGTTCTGGTTTAATACCAACTGCCACTAGATCCATGATGAGTTCCCAGGTATTATTTCTTAATTTCTTGGTGTCATAAGGCATCGTGATGGCATGATAATCCACTATGCCATAGAAACAATCGTACTCCGCTTGTAGATCAACCCAATTTTTAACAGCACCAAAGTAGTTACCTAAGTGCATCTGTCCCGTTGGTTGAATACAAGAAAGAACTGTCTTTTTCATATCTATAGAAATTGAAAAATTATACTCCTGAAAAGATCAGAAAGCTATGTTTAGGATTTATGACTTTATTGCTATTGCAGATACTTCGACATTGACATATTTAGGAAGTGCGCTGACTTCCACAAGGGCTCTAACAGGTGCAGTGTCTTCATTAAAATATGAGGCATACACTTGATTTATATGTCCATAATGCTGCATATTCTTTACGAAGACCGTACACTTCACAACATCTTCAAATGTCAATCCAGCTGTATCCAAGATGGCTCCCAGGTTCTTCATTACTTGATGGGTTTCTTCTTCTATTGAAGATTGAACTAGATCGCCTGTCGCAGGATCTAATGCTATCTGACCAGATATGTAAAGAGTATTGCCTGCAAGTATCGAATGATTATAAGGACCTACGGGACTTGGAGCGTTAGGGGAGTTGATTATTTTTTTCATTTATTGATGAAGTTAGTTGTTATTTAAATTAAAAAAGCCCCTACGTCGTGAGAGCGAAGGGGCGATATTTTCTCATACAATATTAAAGATCAAAAAATCAATCGAGATCTTCGTCAGCTTGAATCACCACTTGGCCTTTATAATACATGCTTCCTTCATGCCAATAAGCACGATGATACAAATGTGGCTCTCCAGTAATCTTACAGATCGCTACTTGAGGTGGAGTAGCTTTTTTATGCGTTCTTCTCTTGCGCTTACGCTGCTTTGATATTCTACTCTTAGGATGTGCCATTGTAATGTTATCTTATGAGGACTGTATCCTCTATTCTAAATTAAGTTTTCTTAATGCCTCCCAAGGATCTTCTCCTCGAGATATACTTTCTTCTTTGTTACTATTGTTTTCAAAATTATTCAATACTTCTTGATCACAATATTTATAATCTTCACCAACACAATCTCTAACATTCTTTATCGGCAGATGGAGGTGGATTGATTCATGGATATAAGGACTTAGATCAATATGACTTGTATGTGCATTCAGATAGTAGACTTCGTCTTCTTGTATCGAAGGAGTCTCCTCTATCTTAAGTATCACTCTATCATCAAATACAATCGGAACTTCAATCTCAGAAAGACAACGATCGCAATCTGCCTTAGAATATCCTTTTCCACCTATCGACAATACCACCATCCGATCTTGTTTCTCAAAGGTGATATGGATATCAAAATGTCCTCTTTGAATCTCCGACTTTTCGAAGTTCTTAAAGAAGGTGTTGTCAAGTTCAAAAAAGTACTCATAAGTACCATTGGCAAGACCCAGATAGGGAATAACATATTCGCTTAAGGCGCTCACTCTTGGTCGTCTTTTTTGAAATGGTGCGCAAAGATAATGTTTGTAAGTATATTTTTCCAAGAAAATACACTTGTGATTGATCTTACACCTAATCTGACTAAATCTTACCTAACCCAATGATCCTATCATATCCTCAGGCCTCACCCACTGATCGAACTCTTCTTCAGTCAAGTATCCAAGAGCGAGAGAGGCTTGCTTCAGTGTTGTTCCTTCTTTATATGCTTTCTTGGCGATCTCAGCTGCCTTATCATAGCCGATCTTCGTGTTCAACGCAGTCACCAACATCAGCGAATTATCCAAGTGCTCTTTGATCCTTGGTCGATTAGGTTCTAATCCAGCAACACAATTGTCATTAAAACTAACACATGCATCTCCTATTAATCGTGCTGAAGCGATAAAATTGTAGATCATCATAGGCTTAAAAACATTGAGCTCAAAATGCCCAGTCATACCACCTACGTTGATCGCCACGTCATTGCCGATCACTTGTGCCATCGCCATAGTGAGCGCTTCTGCTTGTGTAGGATTGACCTTTCCTGGCATTATAGATGAACCAGGTTCATTAGCAGGTATCGTGATCTCGCCTATTCCACTCCTTGGGCCTGAAGCGAGTAATCTTATGTCATTGCCGATCTTTGTTAAAGCCACGGCTGCTGTCTTAAGTGCTCCATGAGACTCAACAATTGCATCGTGTGCCGCCAATCCTTCAAACTTGTTCTCCCCAGTTACGAAAGGGAGATCTGTTAGCGCGGCTATTTCATTTGCGACAGCGACATCATAACCTTTAGGTGTATTGAGGCCTGTTCCTACTGCCGTCCCTCCTAATGCAAGCTCCGATAAATGCGGCAAACTATTGTTTATGGCTCTGATCACATGATCTATCTGAGATGCATAACCACTTATTTCTTGTCCTAAGGTGACGGGCGTAGCATCCATACAATGAGTCCTACCTATCTTCACTACATCCATATAAGCCTTGGACTTAGCATCCAACGTATCTTTCAAGGCACTCAATCCAGGTAGCGTTACATTGCTCAGTATTTGATATGCAGCTATATGCATGGCAGTGGGGAAAGTGTCATTAGAAGACTGTGACTTGTTAACATCATCGTTGGGATGAAGTGCCTTGGCACTATCAGTCAAACTTCCTCCATTGATGACATGGCCTCTATTAGCGATGACTTCATTAACGTTCATATTGGTCTGAGTGCCACTACCAGTCTGCCATACGACTAAAGGAAACTGGCTATCCAATTCACCATTCAATATCTCATCACATACTTGACCGATAAGTGTTGCTTTTTCTTTAGTTAGAACACCCAATTTTTGATTGGTATTAGCTGCGGCTTTTTTAAGTATGGAATATGCTCTGATGATTTCAATTGGCATTTTTTGCCCACCGATCTTAAAATTCTGAAGACTGCGCTGCGTCTGCGCTGCCCAATAGGCTTCGACCGGAACATCGATATATCCAATTGAGTCTTTTTCTTGTCTTGTATCCATTAGTGCTTAATTGTCTTAGTTATTGTTATGACAAAAGTAAACTTCTTATCTTCGTTGGCGTTCTCAATTAATATAGTCTTTTTAAATTACTAACACTTAAAACAAAATAGCATGGCTTTCCAATTACCAGACTTAGGATATGCATATGACGCTCTTGAACCAGCGATAGATGCAAGAACAATGGAAATACACCACGGTAAACACCATAATGGGTATACCAACAAACTTAACGCCGCAATCGAAGGAACAGATCTCGATGGAAAAAGCATAGAAGATATTCTTGCTTCTCTTGATATGACTAATACAGGCGTCCGTAATAATGGAGGCGGCTTCTATAATCATAGAATGTTCTGGGAAGTAATCGCACCTGAAGGTCGCGGAAGACTTTCGGGTGAATTAGCTGATGCAATCAATGCGGCATTTGGATCCTATGATGGCTTCAAAGAAGCATTTGCGAAAGCAGCAGGCACACGGTTTGGATCAGGATGGGCATGGTTGTGTGTTCATGAAGGAGGAAAAGTGGAAGTGTGCAGTACTGCTAATCAAGATAATCCGCTTATGCCAGGTATCGGTTGTGGCGGTACACCTATCCTTGGGATAGATGTATGGGAGCATGCATACTATCTAAACTATCAGAATCGACGACCTGATTACGTTCAGGCCTTTCTTGGCATAGTGAACTGGAACAAAGTAGAAGAGAATTATGCTAATGCAAAATAGATTAGCATAAGAGACTGAAAATTATTCAAACGGGCCGACATCATATGTTGGCCCGTTTTTTGTCATTGTTAGTTAGTATTGACATCATTAGAGATAATTATTAAATTACATACAAATTCATTACCCATGATACTATTTGCAATCGCTTCATTAGTGATTCTGTTATTTGGTAATCAGATAATGAAAGAATCGCGAATATAGATCTTCAACCAAGTAAGATTTAGCGTAAAAGGCCGATAATTTATCGGCTTTTTTTTGCCTGCCTATTGCTTAGTTGTCCTATAAATACTACATTTGCC
>CAZRXJ010000102.1:0-6759 GCA_964604025.1 uncultured Saprospiraceae bacterium
CTATACAGATTTGGTATTCTGACATACGCTCCGCAACTTGGAGATATATGGGCAACGTTCTGGAGACTTCAGATTTACGACTTCCTGGCAGTATGGTTAATATGGGTTTGTCAGTGAGATGATACTTCTTATGAAACTCTGGGTCAGTGATGTGCTCTTTTATTTCATTATAAAAAGGATGACCAAAGTACTCGGTCTTTAGTCCATTAGACTGAAAATATGTCTTCTCAAATGGAAATAGAACTATGACTTGATCGCAATAAGCTTTTAGTTTTTTTATTCTTTGAGGTCTACTGGCCCAGACTTTAGGAGGGCTATAGTAGGTAACAGCGATGCCTTTGTCACTTGCCCACTTTGCTATCCTTAAATTAAAACTTCCAAAGTCTATAAGAATGATCCGGATGGGATCGTAATTAGAAATATCACGCTTACATTTTTTAAGGAGACGAGTGAATTTTGGGATATTTGATATGACATCAGTCCAACCCATCACCTTTAGACTATCGATGTCTTGGATGACTTCAACTCCTGAGGTTTCCATGGCATTGCCGCCCCAACCTTTGACTTTATGTCCCTGACTCAATAACTCAGATGCTAACAGCGCTCCAAGTCGGTCTCCAGAAGATTCGCCAGTAATTATGAAGTATCGTGCCATCGCAGCACAAGTTAAATTAATCTACTCTCCAGTATAAAGATCAGAATAATAAAGAACAAACCAGACTACTGCCCATAACATCGTTCCTATCACTACACCTCGAAGTGTCTGGTCTGTAAATCGTTGATTCAGTCTTCTTATCCAGTAGATGTTACAACAGATACCCATGAGCGTTATTGTTCTCATACGCTTACTTCTGAGCCCAGAAGCAGCTTCATCCATTAATCCTGACGAAACCAAAATGTCAAATATGCCATAGACAATACAAAAACCAAAAATCGGAAATAAGATTCCAATTGCCAGCCCGATGGGTAGATTATTCTTCTTGAGTAACTCCATTAATTAGAATTTTCTAATCCTTTGATTGAAGGAATAGACGTATGATGCGTAAGATCATGCATAGATGGAACAACAGATACATATCCATTATTAAGTGCCCATATGTCAGTATCCTTGTCCTCTGTTTCAAGTATAAACTCTCCAGTCATCCAATAGTAAGACTGACCTCTTGGGTCTTTAGCTTCAACAAAATCTTCAGTCCAATTTCCTTGCGCTTGACGGCAAACCTTTATCCCTTTGATATCAGATATCGGGAGAACTGGGATATTGACATTGATTAAACTGGCATCTCCCAATGAATCATTGAGTGCATAGTTGATAATCTTTTTTGCAAAATGTTTTGGCGTCGAAAAATCTGCTTCAAAAGAATAGTCTAAAAAAGAAAATCCAATTGAAGGTATACCTTCTAAACTCGCTTCCATCGCAGCAGACATCGTTCCACTATATATAATGTTGATAGATGCGTTGGAACCATGATTGATACCAGATACACAGAGATCTATATTGCGATCCTTCAATAATACACTCTTAGCTAACTTCACACAGTCAACGGGTGTTCCTGAACACTCATATGCTTCAATACCTTCAAATACATCAACCTTATTCAACCTAAGAGGAGAATTCAAAGTGATCGCATGCCCTTGACCAGACTGAGGTGAGTCAGGTGCTACGACTACTACTTCTCCAAAGGTCTTGGCAACTGATACAAGTGCTTTGATGCCAGGTGCAAACATTCCGTCATCATTGGTAACTAATATGAGTGGTATTGACATGTATATTGTATTGATATTCAGCAAAGGTATTAATAATCAAAGCTTTTCTTTATTTAGTCGAAACACTGATTAACAATTAATGTTATAGTCATCGTAGATTTACATTCATATGAGTAAGAAAGGATTGTTATTGGTTAATCTGGGTACGCCAGATGCTCCAACATGGAATGGATTGAGGACGTATCTGAGTCAGTTTCTAACTGATCGTAGAGTGATAGATATACCTTGGTTATTTCGCAATATACTTTTTAGAGGAATAGTGGCGCCCATCAGATCGCGAAGAATTGCCAAGTTGTATAAAGAGGTTTGGACTGAAGATGGTTCGCCACTGAAAGTGTACGGAAAGAGAGTGGCAGATGGAGTTCAGGACATCCTTGGAGACGACTATGTTGTCAGACTTGCTATGAGGTATCAGAACCCATCTATAGAACGGAGTATAGAGCATTTGCTAAAGAAGAATGTGTCAGAGATAATTGTATTTCCGTTATTTCCACAGTATGCCTCTGCTTCAACTGGGTCGGTATTTGAAGAAGTCATGCGTCTTCTTAAGAAGAAGGATGTGATACCTTCTGTTAAGTTCATCAATTCATATTTTGATCATCCAGATATGATCAAACTCTTTGCAGATAATGCCAGAAAGCATCGTCTCGATGACTATGATCATTTTATTTTTTCATTTCATGGGTTACCACAACGATACCTAAAGAAAGAAAGAGATTATTGTAAGTGTGATGGGCAATGTTGTAAAAAGGTGCATTCGTTGAATCAATTTTGTTATTCTGCACAATGTCACGCAACAGCTTATGCGATTGCAAAAGAGCTCGATATTTCCGCTGAGAAGATGACGATCAGTTTCCAATCTCGTCTTGGTCCTGTAGATTGGTTAAAACCTTATACCGATAAGGTGTTAGAAGAGCAAATAAAAATCGGTAATAAGAAAGTACTTTGTTTTTCTCCTGCATTCGTAGCTGATTGTCTTGAGACTATAATGGAGATCGGGATAGAATATAAAGAAGACTTTATAGAAGGAGGCGGAAAACAGTTAGATTATGTAGTAAGTCTCAATGATGACCCAAGATGGATGCAGACGATAGCTAACATTGTTACCGCAGATTAATCTCTGTACATCTAAACGACATTTACTTTTGATCGGGATCGATGGCTGTAAATCAGGATGGTGCGTTGTTCATGAAGTACAGGGCAAGATCAAAGTCTCACTCATATCAGATATATCTGAATTAGAAAACTTTAGATTATCAAATGAGGTTGTCTTAATAGATGTTCCTATAGGCCTACCAGATTATAATCATCATAGAAAAGTTGAAGCTGCAGCCAGACAAGTGATACCATATCGATCATCATCAATATTTGGGGTGCCATGTCGTGATGCCGTCTATGCATATGATTATAAAGAGGCCAACCGTCTTAACAGATCTGAATTAGGGAAAGGACTATCGATACAATCATGGAATATATGTCCTAAAATTAAAGAAGTCGACCAATGGTTGATACAATCCAACATAGATCAAAAGAAAATCAAAGAATCACATCCAGAGTTGTGTTTTCATTTTTTGCAACCCTCTCAACTCAAGTTGTCATCCAAAAAGACAAAAGAAGGCCGTGTTCAAAGATTGCTCATATTAGAATATTGGAAAGAAGGAATAACGAGAACGTATGACTTTGCCATGAATCAATATTTAAGAAAGCAAGTTGCTGCAGATGACATCATCGATGCGCTTTGTATGTGGTTGGTATGTTGTCTTCAGCAAGATTATAAATTAGAAAGCCTTATAGAAGATCAAGCTGACGCAAAAGGAATTGGTATGAATATGCATTTTATTAATCCTTTTAACAAAGTGATTATTTAGAAAAGGTATATCATATTTCTAAGCAAGTTCCATTTCTGGGATCTGTAATCTTGTTATAACCGTTCCTTTAAGATTATGTAGCAGACTATACAAACCAAACAAAGTTCTATTGACATAGATCATATGCTTTGATCCTCTATTGGGCTTAAATTCTGATGTAAGCACTTCCTTAGACATTCTTTCCCCGATGGCAGCAAGGTCTTTAAAGAATTTCTTATTGCCAAAATCAAAAGTCTCTGTGCGATATGGGATCAAAGCTAGTTCCAGCATCTCCGTAAAGATATTTTTGAAATACTCTTTTTCACGATCGCTATCATCTTTATAGAGTATTTCTATTTGTCTGAGTAGATCTTCATACACTTCATCGTTTTCTAATACCTCTTGGTCAAGTAAAGAAGCATATGGTCTATAAAAACTCGAAGGAAGTTCTTTTACACATCCAAAGTCAATAATAGCAAGTCGCTCTGCAGGAGTAATGATAACATTGCCTGGATGTGGATCCGCATGTACTTTATGCAGATTATGTATCTGGAACATATAAAAATCCCATAGCTGCTGAGCGATTTTATTTCTAAGCTTGGGTGTTGCTCTTTTTGTTTTAAGCCACTCTGAAAGATGGATGCCTTCTATCCACTCCATAGTGATGATGCGTTCGTTACTATAATCTGACATGTATTTTGGAAAGATCATGTCTGTCATTTCTGCACATGCAGTTGAAAGCTCAATACTATTTTCTAATTCCAGATTATAATCTGTTTCGTCTATAAGTTTAGTCTCTACTTCTCTAAAGTATTTGTCTGCATCTTGAAGATTGAGATTCATGATCCTACTGGCCAATGGTTTTAGCATAGCCAGATCAGATTGGATGGACGCTCCTACACCTGGGTATTGTATCTTCACTGCTAGCTTAACTCCATCTTTCCAAGCTTCGTGGACCTGTCCTATGCTTGCGGCAAATTTGCTTTTATAATTAAACTTGTCAAATACACTGTCAGGTGTAGCACCAAAATATTTGACGAAAGTCTTCTTGACTAAAGGTGCCGATAGAGGAGGAACAGAAAACTGTGCCAGAGAAAATATATCAGTATATGCTTGAGGTAGTAAGTTTTCTTCCATACTAAGCATCTGAGCTATTTTAAGCCCTCCACCTTTTAGTTCATAGAGACTTTTCATGATGTCCGAAGCGTTCTTGCTGTTAAGTTTCTCTTTAGAGACATCTGAGTTGACTAACCTTTCTCCGTAATATGAAGCGTAGTTGCGTCCTACTTTTAAACTTGTTTTTAAGATTTTACCTGCTCTTTTTAATTTCCCTGTGGGTATGCTATCTGTAGTTTTCATTAGCTTGTACTTCGTCTAATTATTGATGTGCTCTTTCCATAAGAACTTGCCGAGATCGATAAAACTATTTACTGGATTAGCATCAAGAAGATCTATGGCTGCTCTTGCTGACTTTTCAATAGCAAGATCTGTTTTTTCAAATCCCTTTGATTCATCCTTTCGCCAAAACTCGATGAGTAATCGCACCTGTACCCAGAATCCTTCTCTGAATGCTCGTTTTCGGATATTGTCTACTGAAGGAAGATGAGACTGTGACATGGCCATTCTAACATCCTGAAATTCTTCATCGACAAAATGTGTAAAAGTCTTTTTTGCAAGACTGAATAAATCTATACGCTCCTTTAGCCCAGCATTGTTTTTGAGATTTTCTGTGATATAGCTTCTATTAAGCGTCAAGTTTTCGAAGAAAGTATATAGTATAGACAGCAGCTTTTCTTGTTCGTTGAAGCCCGCATAGTCTTTATCATAACTTGCTGTCGTTATAGATTGCTTCATGAGTTGATTCCAGATGGATTTTTCAAGAGCCTCTATTGATCCAAAATTATTATAAAATATAGTTTCATCGATTTTATGATGCTTACAGAAGTTATGCACGTTATTCTTGACTACTTCCTGCTCAAGTATATATTCCATATACAATGAGACAATATCGTTAGCACTAGTTATCTTCTTTTTTTTGGCTCGAGCCATACCTATTTATTCTTTGATCACTTCTGTAAATGTAACGTTATGAATATCCGTTAGTTGGCAGTTGATAACTATCTGGTATTAATCCATATAAGGAATGGGATTAAGTTGTCATACCTTTATATTCAATACGTCGATTTGTATTCTTGCAAATTTGTTTTTTATAAAATGGAGTGATATGATATTACCTGTGCTCAAGATGGGAAACCCTAAACTGAGGGAAGTATGTAAGGAAGTCCAATTGGATGAACTACAATTGGATGAAACACAAAGATTTGTAGACGATCTCATAGAGACCATGAGGGATGAGAATGGTGCGGGTATAGCGGCACCGCAAGTAGGGGTGTTGAAGCGTATCTTTATTATGGAATGCTTAAACAACCCGCGATATCCTGACAATGAAGAATTTCCATTAACTATAGTAGTTAATCCAACCATAGAGGTTATAGAAGAAGATTATTTAGAAAGTTGGGAGGGATGCTTGTCTATACCTGGTCTACGTGGTATGTTGCCAAGACACAATCGTGTAACACTTTCTGGCTATGACAAAGAGGGTGTAGAGTTTAGTAAGGTTATCGAAGGATTTGAGGCTGTTGTCGCACAACACGAATTAGATCACCTTGACGGTATATTGTTTATAGATCGTATGAAGGACATGAAGTATCTAGCCTTTACTACCGAATATCAGAAGTACTGGAGGTAATAATAATGAAATCGGGAAAAATTGATAATTCAAAGGGAAGTTTGCCCATTGATATAAGCTGAGATACGATTCATCTTTGCAGTATAAAAATTACAAATAGTAAATATAGCAAGGATGAAATCTATAACTAGTAATAAGCAATTCAACGATTTAGTTAAAAAGGGCAAACCTTTTGTTCTTGACTTTTATGCCGATTGGTGTGGACCATGTCAGACGTTACTTCCAACAGTTGAAAAATTAGCAAGAGAATATAAAGATGATGTAGATATACTAAAAGTCAATATAGATAAGCAAAAAGATCTGGCACAAAAATTCAAAGTTAGAAGCATACCAACATTGTTCTTTATGGAAAGTAATAAAGTCAAAGATGTGCACAACGGTATGGCTTCAGAGATA
>CAZRXJ010000103.1:0-6744 GCA_964604025.1 uncultured Saprospiraceae bacterium
AATATAATCGTCGATAAGTCTATGATACTTGTCTGTTAGCTAGATGATTATGCTTAGGAAGTTTTATTTTACGGTCATAACAATAATAAACCACAGTTGATATGACTGGAAAGTATAAAATGACAGGGTGTGCGAGATTTCTCATTTTTCTTGTGATCCTAGCGCCCATCGCATATTTTGGTTCTAAATATCTTAGAGATTCGGGTACTTGGGATAAGATCAAGGATAAAGTGGAGAATACTGATAGCAATTCTGTAGAAAGATCACTTGAAGAGAAAAGAGAGCGAATTGAGGTTCCTCCAGTAACAAGCAGTGTTGATAATGATCAATTTGATCGATTGAGAGCTGCATATGAAGAACAAGAGCTGATACTTGCAAGACAAGATCAGACCATAAAAGACCTTCAAGCAGAGAACGATGCTTTGAGAAGAAGAGTTAATGGAAGCAGTGCTCCAACACAAGTACCTCCATCGACTCCACCTGTTAGAGATACACGTACGAACAACTCTGAAACGACCAATAGAACTGGAGGAGCAGCAGGTGTGCCATCCTTAGATGACTTACTCAATGAAGCGGATCGCAACCTTGGGACAACACCCAATAGCCGAGAGAAGACAACTTCCAATGCCTCTAAAGAATCATTAGCTACTTGGTCCTTCACTTTCAACAATACAAGGGGAGAGATAGAGTTTTATCGGCAAGGCCAAAAAGTGATGGCCAAGACCATATACGAGGGAAGTAACCGTGTGGATATCAGCGAATTAACCCAAAGAGGAGAGCGCTTGTTGGTCAATGGAAGCCAAACAGGAGAGTATTATGTCATCCGTCAAGATGGAAATCTTGATGCCTTTGATCAGAATGGTTTTCAAGTGACCTGTAGAAGGAGGTAGGATAATAACAAGAAGAAAAACTATCCAAAAGTATGGGTGGTATATGATTAAAGGATATGACCTTAGCGTATCTAAAGTAATATTCATGCAAGCACTTATATCTACCAGAGAACGAGAAATTCTGACTCATATATCATATGGTCTTACAACGCAAGACATAGCTAAAGATCTTTATATCAGCGCTCATACAGTCATCTCTCATCGTAAGAATCTGATGATCAAAATGGGTGTATCCAACACAGCTGGGTTAGTAAGAAAGGGATTTGAGTTAGGTTTTTTGCATGCTCGGACTTTGGTTGGATAGTTGAGCATGATCTCATTTAAATTATAATACTTTAGGCAGCTTTATCAGTTTGTCGAAACACCGCCAATAAGTATTCTCTATATAGCCACAACACGTTCGGCAGCGGTTTAAAAAAGATTATATCTTCGCCCCTTCATTTGAAAAAAGGTAAAAAAATGGCTAAGGTATTAATCAATGATGGCATCCAACAAATCGGAGTAGACATGTTGGAATCAGCTGGACATACAGTCCACAATGGCAACATTCCACAGGCTGAGTTGCCTACGAGGTTGCAAGAATTTGATGCGATCTGTGTACGTAGTGCTACTAAAGTGAGAGCTGATCTTATAGATTTATGCCCTAACTTGAAAGCGATTTGTCGTGGAGGAGTTGGACTAGACAACATAGATGTAGATCATGCTAAGAGCAAAGGAATAGCCGTGATCAATACTCCAGCCGCATCATCACGTTCTGTGGCAGAACTGGCATTCGCTCATTTGTTTTCAATAGCTCGTTCTCTTTATCTTTCTAATCGAGCTATGCCTTCTAAAGGAGGGACAGAATTTAAGGCATTGAAGAAGTCTTATTCTAAAGGCTTTGAATTATATGGAAAGACACTTGGTGTCATTGGCCTTGGTCGAATCGGAAGAGAGACAGCACAATTAGCATTGAGTGTCGGCATGGAAGTGATCGGTGTTGATCCATATATCAGTGAAGCAGAATTAAAGATTGGTGGCGCTACAGTCAATGCCTCATATACGCTCAAGTCAAGTACAATGGATGATATGTTGGCAGCTGCAGATGTCATAACATTGCACGTGCCTTTTACAGGTGAACCCGTATTGAGTACTGAGCAATTTAATAAGATGAAAGATGGTGTGGTATTGATCAATGCTTCACGTGGAGGAACAGTAGATGAAGATGCAATGTTGGCAGCATTGGAAAGTGAAAAATTAGCTGCTGCTGGAGTGGATGTCTTTGCTAATGAACCAACTCCAAGAGCAGATATTTTATCTCACCCTAAAGTTTCTTTGACTCCTCATACAGGCGCTTCAACTAATGAAGCACAGCAGAAGATAGGTATAGAGTTAGCAGAAAAGTTGATCGCTCAGTTGGCCTCATAGTCAGTTTTAAAAAAGATCGGTTCTGTAGATAATTCGTTTGATTATTTAATCTTCAGTGACTAGATAGCATGAAGGGCTGAAAAGTTTTTACACGCCTATCTCAGGCTAGATAGTGTTCATATTATGATTTTCTTGATATATGGTTACCTTTGAGGACAAGCCGCCGTCTAAGAAGATATGACTTTACTTATAATATATTTCGTTTTTTCAATTGCCTTTTCCTTTTTGTGCTCAATTCTTGAGGCAGTATTATTAAGCATTACACCTTCATATATCCGAGGGAAAGTGCATGATGGGAATCCTATTGGTACAACTTTAGAGAAATTTAAAGAGGATATTGACAGACCTCTTTCTGCCATACTAACACTCAATACTATAGCGCATACAGTCGGTGCTATAATGGTGGGTGCGCAAGCCGGGAAAGTTCTGGGAACAACCAGTCTCAATTTGGGCCCTTTACATCTTAGTGGAGAAGCGATTGTAGCGGGATTAATGACATTTTTTATCCTTATCCTTTCGGAAATAATACCAAAAACAATCGGCGCAAATTACTGGCGGTCTTTAGTGCCATTTACAGTAGTGTCACTTAAGTTTTTGTTGTTCATATTATGGCCAGCGGTATGGTTAAGTCAGTTGATCACCAAGAACCTTAAAAACGATAAATCCAAAAGCATATTTAGTAGGGCGGATCTAAGAGCGATGACGCAAGCAGGGGAAGATAGTGGCGCACTCAAAAAAGCCGAATCACGAACGATCAATAATGTCTTAAAGTTGGATCAGATCCAAGTGAAAGCCATCATGACGCCAAGGAGTGTGATGATGTCAGCAAGACGAGATACCACTTTGAAAGAATTTTATGATCGTGAGATGCCGCTGAGGTATTCGCGTATACCAGTTTTTGATAATGATAAAGAGAAGATATGTGGTGTCTTACTCAAGGACGACTTGTTTCATGGTATCATCGAGAATAAAGAAGCCGAGCCTATAGCAAACTTGATGAGACCACCAGTCCACATCAATGATACAGCTTCATTGTCAGAGCTTCAGGAGACATTGGTAGAAACTCAAGATCATCTTGCGGTTGTAACTGATGAATTTGGTGGAGTATTGGGTCTCGTCACGTGGGAAGATCTTATGGAGACGATCCTCGGTCTTGAGATTGTAGATGAGACTGATGATGTAGAAGATCTTCAGACATATGCACGAGAACTATGGGAAAAGCGCAAAAATCAAGTATAATTACGAGCAGCACTTATCATTAGTTTAAGTCCCCCCTTTACTCATTGTGAACTTCTGGAATAGTTATGTGAACGTCTAATTCATTATCTTTCTCACTTAAATATCTCCAGCTTATGTATACTCAACTTTATATATTGATCCTACTTACAGTCGGACTTTCAATGAACATGATGGCTCAAGAAATAATCGAACTACCTATCAATAAGTATAACGAGGCAGTAACCTGGCCCGATAGTGAGAAAGACTTCTTCTCTGATACTTGGCAAACCAGAGTGATCACCAATGTGTCCAAGCCTACAATGATCGTACATCGACCAGCTACGGGTATAGCTAATGGTACTTCAGTTGTCATCTGCCCAGGTGGTGGATTATATGCGCATTCAATAGATAGCGAAGGCCATCAAGTTGCTGAATGGTTGGCTAAAAGAGGTGTCACAGCTTTTGTACTCAAATATAGACTCGTTCCCACAGGTGAAGATGGTACCAAAGACCTTATGACAGATGGACCGCAAGTACCAAAGAGAGTAGAAGGGGTACTTCCATTATCTATAGACGATGCACTCAATGCGATCACTCATGTGCGTACCCATGCCAGTGACTATGAGATAGATCCCAACAAAATTGGATTGATGGGATTCTCAGCAGGTGGTGCGGTTACCATGGGTGCCACTTATAATTATGACCAATCGAACAGACCTGACTTTATAGCGCCGATATATGCATGGATGATTGTTGTACCGAAGACTAAGATGCCAGCGGATGCACCACCGATATTTGTGGCATGCGCCAGCGATGATCCTCTGAGATTGGCACCAGCAAGTGTAAAGTTGTATCAAGAATGGTTAGAAGGCAACAAACCCGCCGAACTACACATGTATGCTAATGGAGGTCACGGATTTGGCATGAGAGAATTGGGTCTCAATTCTGATAAATGGATAGAACACTTTGGAGAGTGGTTGAGAGGCCAAGGGCTGATGCAAGAAAATTAACTAATGAGCGAATGAGAATAATTAGCTAACGGCATACTAACATTTAATCTTAGCAATAACCTTAATTACAATTAGTAATTGTTTGCTAATGGGATGTCTAGATAATGAGCATATGGGATTGTATGCTAACAAGATCATTAGTTGACGCATCTTAAATTGAAATTATAAAATAAAATATACAAGTTGACTTGTTGAATAACTTGAACTTGTCTCGCTGGCTGGCAGGCATGAACTTGTCTCGACAATACTAAATGAAATTGATTATGAAAAAGAATCGTCGCCGTAGTTTTATAAAAAAGACTGGTATGGCAGGAGCCGTTCTGTTAGCCAGTCCATTGTTTAGTTGTGCCAAGCCACAAGAAAAAAGTGAATTAGAGCCGAGCAAAAAACTAGGCGTGGCCCTTGTAGGCCTTGGTTACTACAGCACTGATCTTCTAGCTCCTGCCTTGCAGATGACCAAACATTGCGAACTCAAAGGTATAGTGACAGGCAGTCCAGAGAAGATTCCTATGTGGCAGGAGAAGTATAACATATCTGATGCCAATGTGTTTAATTATGACAACATGCATCAGATCGCTAACAATGATGATATAGATGTCATATATATAGTTGTTCCTACTGGTCTTCATATGAAGTATGCTATTAAGGCAGCAGAAACAGGCAAACATGTCTGGTGTGAGAAGCCTATGGCACTCGATGTACCTCAATGTCAAGCCATAATAGATGCTTGCGACAAAAATAAAGTGAAGCTCTCGCTTGGCTATCGGGTACAGCATGAACCCAACATGCAAGAGATTATAAGATTAACCAAGGAGCAAACATTTGGTGCTGTACAGTCGATGTATGCAGGTGCTGGCTATGCTGGAGGTGTGGGTACAGGATGGCGTTATCAAAGAGCTTTAGGTGGAGGTGCATTGTATGATATGGGCGTCTATACGATCAATGCATTGAGACATGCAGGTCAGATGGAACCAATAGCAGTCATATCAGCAAGTCAGAGTACCAATCGACCAAAAGCATTTTTTGAAGTAGATGAAACTACAGAGTATGTATTAGAATTTCCAGATGGGGTGGTGGGCTCTGGTAAGACAAGTGTCGGAGAAGAAGTGAATATCCTCCAAGTGTCTTGTAAGAATGGATCTTATATGCTCTCTCCCATGCAAGCGTATAATGGACTAAAAGGAGAGCGAAGTGATGGTGTTAAGATTTACACTCAAATTGAAAACCAGCAAGCCCTACAAATGGACAACGATGCCCTCGCTATAATGAATGATCAGCATGTGCTAGTGCCTGGTATAGATGGTCTGAGAGATATAAGAATTGTCAACGCGATACAGCAATCTGCGATATCAGGCGGACGAATAAGTATAACTTCTTAATAATTGATCTACGGACAACCAGCTGTTACTATTGTAAATTCAACACCATTGTTGATGCAAAATTGAGTATACAATGCAACATTAGGAGCATCTAAGGAAAGTGCTTGGTTGACAACAAGCGTACCTTGGTTTTTAATCGTGTCTCTCGCTGTAAAAGAAGTTTGAGAAAGAGGATCTGTCAGTATAACAACGTCATCACAATTAGAATTACAAGAAGAAGCACAAGTATAGGTAGGTATATTTCTATTGATTGTAATTATAGAACCATTAGACCATTGATTTGTATTGATGACATTAGATGCCATAATATAAGGTGCTCCAAAACCATCATGCGTTGCTCCGAAGTTATGACCTATTTCATGTGATGTGAGTACCCGTAGATTCCAATCAACGGTAGAATAATCTTCTACGATATGATATCTCTGAGGGCTGCATACTGCATCAGGCATAGCGTAACCTATATATCCAAATCTCATTTCGCCATTGGGCCCTAAGCCATACAAGTCTTTATCAGATAATAGTTGTCCTATATCATGAGCGTTAGCAAATCCAGTATTCGCCCAGCTGGCAAAATCGTTAATAAGACTCTGGAACTCTGATTCTGGACCCCATGGATCACAAGTGGAGCAATTAGAAATATAATGTTCTACAATCTCAATATGAACTTCGGTTGCAAAAGCATCTTTATAATCTCCCGCTACCATATTCATGATATTTATACTTTGAGCGATGGCTCCAACTGCGCCACCATAAGCTTGAACATATGCATGATCCAAAGCTATGGCTAATTCAAAAGTCTTGCATTCGTATGCAAACCCTCTATTATAAGACATTCATCTA
>CAZRXJ010000104.1:0-6712 GCA_964604025.1 uncultured Saprospiraceae bacterium
TATAAGCTGTCCCAGCTTCTAAAGGAGTGCTAGATGTACCAGTAGGGTCAAAGTTATTGAAGAGATGAATGAAGTTATGTGTTAATTCAAAAAAGAATCTTGCACTATTATTGAATTGACCATTGATGCCGGTGCTAATCTCATGATCCGTCCTACCAAATCCAGGTCGCCAGATAACTTCTGCTCCACTTCTGATATTCAATCGATTGAACAATCCATCAGATGGATAAAATCTAAAGTTGATCTCAGGTTCAGCTTGTATAAAGTTAGTACGTCTTACGAATCCTACTTCAGCATTATAATCTTCAGCCACATATGAATGAGACCACCGGAATCCAAAATCCCTTTTGTTATATTCTATTTCTGTGCCATGAGCAAACTTCGCATCTGTATCTGGTGATAGTGATGAATGTAAGAATGTCTTACCCGACCAAGTATTGTCCGTAGAAGCATAGTTAAAATCCACACCAGCGACACGGTTGTAATTACCAAGATTAAACAATTCGACATTCTCTCCTGAAGATTGCTTGTTGATAAAGATAAATCCAACATTAGATCTATCCCATATCTTCTTCTGTACGACTGCCACACTATAATTAACATTGGGTAGTCCTTGTTCTTGATTAGCCGCTGTCTGCATATTAAGTATGCCGATACGTGTATTCTTGTTTAATTTGCCGCTAAGGCGAAGACCACCTAAAATGCGATTTTGAACCGTCAATCCAGTATTGGCATCTTGACCAACCCCTATCCTTCTTGAGAAAAAAGGATTAATTCCTCCAAAACCAAAGTTGCCAAAAAGATCAGCATTCTCTATAAAAAACTGTCTTCGTTCTGGAAAGAAAAGCTCAAAACGACTCAAGTTAGTAACCTGTCTATCAACCTCGACTTGCGAAAAATCAGGATTGACTGTTAAGTCTAAGTTCAGCCCTGAAGTAATAGCCACTTTTACATCTCCTCCTATATCTGCAAATTGATCAGAGGGAAGATCATTTTCAAAATCTTTGCTACCACCTGCCGTTACAAAAGGTATCAAACTTACTTTGCTTGTACCGCTAGAAGGTAGTTGGTCCCAGTTTATTGCTCCTGTATAGGCAAGGCTAAACAATGTCTGATTGCGAGGTATACGCTTCCATACACTCATCTCATTGTCTTGTGTATCAAATCGATATATGAGTAGGCCCCATTTTTTGTTAGAGGGATCAAATCTTAAAGTGCTAAATGGAATCTCTAGCTCTGCTGTATAATATCCATCAAACTTAGCAGCTTCTCCTCTCCACTTGTTATCCCAAGATTCTGAAAAATCTCCAAATCCATTTCCACCATTGCTTACTACTCCTTCTCGAATAACTCCTTCAGGATTAATACCAAAGAAGATACCATTGGTATTGTCATCAAATGTGTCGAAAACCAGGGTTATGTTGTCATTGCCTCCAGCACGGTAATCACGCTTAAGGGAGCTAACCAGCCAATCGTTGCCTGCACCATAACACTTTATGCCAACGTAGAGATTAGCATCATCAGCTACCATATAAACCTCTGTTTGAGAGTTAGCTTGCAGAGAATCTGTAGGAAAGTACTGCCAAAAATCAGAAGCTGGTTCAATATCCTTCCACATGTCATCATCTAATATGCCATCGACTTGTGGGGCTGAATCGACATACTTTATGTCAAGAGATTTTGATTCATCATTATACTGGCCTATCAAACCAGTCGTGAGAATAATGAATAAACAAGTGCACATGCATTTCATGTTGCAAAAGTATCTTTTAGGTAAGGTATCAAAGCAGGTGATACTATTAAAGAGATGTTAATGTATCAATAGGACCATTTTATCAAAGATCTCATCTATTTTACAACACAAAGCTTGTCTTAAAGTGTTACGTTAACTATAATACGTCATAAACAATACTAATGGAGACTTCACACTTGCAGCAAATCGAAATATACAGCACTGAGTTATTGACAGGGCATGTATCAGATAAAATGGTCTTTCATGATATAGAATTTACATTAAGAGTCATTGATGCAATCAAAGACATATCTGAAGGTGAAGGAATACCTGAGGAAGAAAAGGAAATCGTCTTGATGGCTGGATGGCTTTCAAATCTTGGATTTACACATACAGATGTTATTAAGAAAATAACCACACCTGAAGACTTATTTGCGCTGTGTTATGATTGTTCTATCATGATGAGCATGAACTATCTGGAAGATATAAGTCTACCAGAACATATTAAGACTCGAGTTTTTGATCTTCTGGAGGAAGTTAAACCAGGCGTTCAAGTAAAGACTAAACTTGGTATGATACTCTCAGATGCGATAACAAGTGATTGGGGAAAGCCTAAATCCAAAACGCGTATCAAAAAACTCTATGATGAGTTTTTGCTAACTGGTGCTGTCTCTTATGGAAAGAGCACATGGTATGACACTGTACTCAGTTTTTTGATCAAGCATGAGTACTATACTGATTATGCTAAAAATCAGTATGACGATCAAAAATTTGGCTTACTTGCCAAGATAGAAAAAGAGAAAAAAGACCTAGACAAAAAGGCTAATCTCATCATCAAGAAAGAGATGAACATTAGCGACATTGAACTAAAGAAATTGAAAAAATCCCTATCCTCAGTTAAAGGAAGGGATGACAGAGGGATACAAACGCTATTCAGAACTACTTCGCGAAATCATTATACGCTGAACCAGATGATGGACAGAAAGGCCAATATTATGATTTCGATCAATGCGATATTGCTTTCTTTAATCATCAGTCGTACGATTGGAGGTCTCGATACTTATTGCATACACAATTCGCCGATTCTTGCGATGCTCATCTTTTCGACTACCTCTATGATATTTGCTGTCATGGCAATTACTCCTTTTAAGACGCAAGGAACCTTCACCGAGTCAGAGATACGAGAGAAGAAAGGCAATCTACTTTACTATGGTAACTTTCACAGTATGAACCTTAGGGATTTTGAGTGGGGTATGCTAGAGATGTTGAGTGATGGAGATTTTCTATACTCGACAATGATAAGAGACCTCTATTTCCTAGGAGAGACGTTACATAAGAAGTCCAGATTCATAAGACTTTCTCTTGTAGTCTTCATTCTTGGGGTAATCATATCGACTATCAGCTTTGTACTAGTGGCTTCAATGGATGACTTCCACTTTGGATCTGCTCAGCACATCTAAGTCAGCAGATGACTCTTAGTGATTGCTTCAACACTTTGAATTCTAATTCGCCAGCACTAAATGGATACCCTTCTCCATCTACGTGCATAAAGCTATCTTCATAAGTTGTCACTTTGATACTGGACACTTGATTAAGACTAGCAAACTTGCTCTTATGTATACGGCCCGCCCAAAATCTCCAGGCATTGCCAAAGTAGTTCATCTTATGAGCATCATGGACCATTAGCGCATCCACAAGACCATCAGAGGTATCAGCATTAGCGGCAATCTTAAAATTATACCCAAACATAGACCCATTGGCTACATTGATGGATAGAAACTTCCCCTCTTGGATGACTCCATCTATCTCAACTCTATAGGTCTGATTCTTATACTTGACTGCCTCTGACAATGCACCTCTCAGATAAGTGCTAAATCCACGTCTCGAACTTTGTTTGGTCTTATAAGCTACTAATCCATCAATACCCACTCCAGCCATATTAACATAGAATTTGTCATTGACCGTAGCTGTATCTATCATCTTTACATGATATCTGTCTATAACAGTGAGTGCTTTCCTGGCATTGCGACCGATTCCCAAGTGCATACTGAGACCATTGCCTGAACCTCCAGGGATGATACCGAGCGCAGTATCCGAATATGTCAATGAAGAAGCTACTTCGTTAACCGTACCATCTCCTCCTACAGATATAACTGCATCGAGTTCGCGATCACGAGCTGACTGAGCTAGCTCTGATGCATGCCCTGCATAATCGGTAAAGACTAAGTCATAATCAAATCTAGACTTGTCTACAGATTTGACAATAAGATCAGGGATCTTAGACTTGGATCCATGTCCAGCAAAGGGATTGACAATAAAGAGTATGTTCTTCTTATCCGTCATCTGAATACAAAATATCTCTGCAAGGGAAAGTTGTAAGAGATGCCTACTATAACAGCAGTAATAACTCTGGCTAACATATAATGTCCGACTTCTATCACTTCTGTAAATATATACTCTCCAAATGTATTTAATAAAATACTACCCGACACAACCAAGAGAAAGCGCACTGTCTGTGTACTTATCTTACCCTCACGGTTGAGAAAGGTCCAGTTTCTTCCTAATATAAATGCCACAGTAGCTCCTGCTATAGCTCCTATGAATGTGCCAAGAATAGGATTGATACCAAGAATCTCTTTACAAAATAGTAGTGTAGAGAAATCTGTAGCTGTAGCTGTCCCGGCACTAAGATTATATCTTAGTAAAGAAGTAAAGAAAGGAATATTCTGTTTGCTCTTACCAGATATCATACGTCAAAAGTAATAGTAGTCCTCGTAAAGTAAGATTAGCATATACACCTGCTATGATATCATCGACAATCACACTGATATCTGACTTCAAATTATCAAATCGTCTTATACCGAGAGGTTTCCAGATGTCAAATATTCTAAAAAGAATAAAACTTGAGATAATTGTCATCCAGTTAATAGGTATGAATGCAAGTGTCATCCAAAGACCTACAACTTCATCAATCACGATGCGCTGATCATCATGTTGCCAGCTCACGGGTAACTGAGAGATGCACCAATATCCAATAAAACTGAATGACACTATAAGAATAGGAATCACCCAATGTGATTCTAGCAGACCCATTTGCGAAAGCATAATAATGATAAGACTGCCTACTAAAGTACCCCATGTACCAGGAGCCAAAGGGATAAATCCAGAACCTAATCCAGAAGATATTAAAACATGGAAGTAACTCAACTCGCGTTCATTGTGCGTACAAATCTACATATAAGTCATATGGAAAATTGGTGTTGATACCAACTGTCTAACTTTTTAAATGCTGCCGTCTCTATCAGCTTCATCATGATAGCGTAAGATAGCAGGGCACATAATATACCTAAGATCACATCTATGACATAATGATGTTGGCTATAGACGGCACCGATCCAGGTCCCTATAGACATAATAGAAAAGAAAATGATGAAACCTCTATGTTTGAATTTGATGGCAAATAATAAGCACAGAAGAGGATAAGCAGAATGCAGAGAAGGAATCGCGCCAAATACATTGGTTCCTTTAGAGTATATACCATGAAAGACACTAATCCCGATCAATCTATCAAACTCAGATAAGAGCGCCTCGCTTCCCATGACCGTGTTGTCCAATACATCTCCATGAGTCAGATAATACCATGGTGGTGCAGCGGGATAAGCATAATATACAATTATACCCATGACATTGGTAAGTAAGTAGGCATAAGCGAATTGTGCAACTGCGGGCTTATCTTTCCATAACAAATAGAGGGCAAAAATCATAGGTGCGGGCATCCATAGCAAGTAAGAAGTACCACAGAAGAGACTCATAAAATCATTGAGCCGTGGCTCAAACCATTCGCACAGGGAAATGATACGTCCACCTTCTTCTACACCAAATAGGCTGATCTCGAGATCATACAAATCTTTTATATGAACTGTGTTGACCTCGTAGTTAGGCAAGAAGGTCATGGCATCATACAATATCGTCCAACCTGCAAATCCTGTCCAAGCCAGTACAATGTAATAACCATACTTATGTACTAGACAAAGAAAGTTAACCAGACATAAGAAGTAAAAATGATCAGTCCGCCATCCAACAAAAAAATAGAATAGGATAAAATATCCTAATGAGAATAGAATGGCGAATTTTAATCTTCTCCTCAAATCTTCCATACAGTTATCAGTAACGCTTAACGACGAAGGCCGTTTACCTAGATGCTAACTTTTTTAATTGGTGCTCAGAATGAAATAACCGTCTCAACGCAGTAATGTTCGTTGAGATGGCTAAAAATAGAAAACCCGCAGTGAAGTAATCAAGGCCGTCGATCAATATAACGCTGACATCCGAAGAAGGGCTCACCCAAAATACAATACCCCATATAATAGCCCATACACCTATAAAAATGATGCGCTCAGGACGCTGCATAAATCCTACAGAACAGTCTACACCTAAAGCCTCTGCACGTGATCTATTGTAACTCACCATGATCGAACCTATCAATGCAACAAAACTAAGTATAACACCTAGTAGATGATCAAAGTGATTATAGTATAATAGAATACCCATAAACATAATAAACTCGCTATATCTATCGACTACTGAGTCGAAGAATGCACCGAACTTGGACTTCATATCATACAGACGGGCCAATCTACCATCTATGGTATCCATCAATCCAGCGAAGCCAAGTATAATGCCAAAGCCAAATAGGTTATCACCATAATTAAGTTGATCCCAATGGAAGTAATTGATAAGATGAAGAGCAGCTATAACATTGAGTATGAGTCCTATCATCGTAATATGATTAGGTGTTATACCAAGCTTCTTAATCACATGAACCAATGGATCAAACAAAAAATAGAGAATTTTACGGCCAGTTTCTTTATAGTCCATTCAGGGCGCAAGATATAGGTTTCTGCCGTTGCTTCAATGATTTTGGCTTCAGAAGAGCGATAAAAGTGATCCATACCTATTGAATAGGCACATATCTAGCGG
>CAZRXJ010000105.1:0-6710 GCA_964604025.1 uncultured Saprospiraceae bacterium
CAGCGCCATATTCCAAATTCGAATAAATATTAATATTCGTATTTTCTTTGTTGAGCTCGTTGACTCTTTGCAATGCCAAGAAGGCCACAGGCATTTTGACCGTGCTCGCTGGATAGAAATAGTGGTTGTCATCTCTATTGACAAAAAACGATTGAAAGTGAGGCATGCCAGATGCATCACGGTCTACTTGTGTATAGATAATTTGAATCTCATAATTAGAACTATCAATCATATCTTTCACAAAAGATGGAGCTTGATGTATCACGTTCAGTAACGGATCTTTAATATCTAATTCTTCCTTACAAGCATGGGCACTGAAGAGCCATATAATAGATAGAAAGTAAAGCGCTCTCTTTATGTACATACAATGGTAGTCATCAGATAAACTCTAAGATACCAAAGGTGCTCAAGATGGCAAGTAGTACCATTACAATTAATAATCCATACGCCCAATATTGAGCTGAAGGATACTTGGAAGCAAATTCTGCTGTCAAGAAGCCGCCAAGCGCTTGACCTACACCTATCGTTAATCCTACCTTCCAATCTATGAGCCCGTTATAGTGAAACATAAGAACAGCTATACAAGTATATACAGCTACGATCACTGTTTTGAGGGCATTGGCTGATATTAGATTATACTTTAAGATGAGCACTGTTACAACTAAGAATACGATGCCCATGCCCATCTGAATGAATCCTCCATAAAAGCCCAATAGAAAGAACATCGGTATGGCCAATGGATGTTCAATTGGTAAGTCGTTAAGCTCTTTGAGCCATCGTTTTGGTTTGATCAAGATAACAAAGAACATCACAACAAGCAGATATCTAAATACAGTCTGAAATGCTTCATTAGAGACATTGATGGCAACGATAACACCTGTTATAGCACCGATAAAAGCCGAAAGTATAGACCACTTAGCTTTTGCCAAATCAACTTTCTTATACTTCAAAAATGAGTAGCTTGAAGACCAGGACTGCATCAGTACACCGACTCGGTTAGTACCATTGGCTACATTTGCAGGAAATCCCATGATCTCAGTCATGATGCTAAGAGTGATGGCCGATCCATTGCCTGCAAGGGTGTTGACAACACCAGCAAGAAAACCACCAATTACTGCTATGATAATAGTCGTAGTGTCAAGTTGCATCTCTAGGGATCTCCTGACATAACTCTATGAGTACACCATTGGCTGATTTTGGATGCACAAAACATATCAACTTATTGTCTGCACCTTTTTTTGGTTCTTTACTTAACAATCTGAAACCCAAATCTTTGAGACGCTTCATCTCGGCGATGATATCAGGTACGTCAAATGCTATATGATGCAAGCCTTCTCCTCGTCTATCTATAAACTTAGAGATGGCACTATCAGGATGATCCGAATGAACCAATTCGATCTTATTGGGCCCAACTCGGAAGAATGAAGTTGTCACTTGTTCACTGAGTACTGCTTCATGTTTATAAGGTGGCGTCCCAAGCAGTTGTTCATACAGTTCGTTAGCTTTGGTTAGATCTTTGACCGCTATACCTATGTGTTCTATTTTACGCATTGCTTCAATTATAAAGAACAATATGAAGAGAAATATGGAAAGTCTATACGCCTATTCTTTCCTTTACAAATTTATTATAAGACTTTAAAAATGATTATACGAACAAATTGAGTAGGGGAGATTCGCACAATTGATTAGATAGGTGTCGACCTACTTGAATGATGTCATGTTCAACAGTGTGCTTAGATCAGAGCGACTGAGGCATTATTTAGTGACAAACCCATGACAAAATACCTCTACTACGGCGTCAGCATATCTTTCTATTACCTCTTCGTCAAAGGTGTCAACATCATAAAGGTGCTTGATCAAAAAAGGATTGGAGAAAAAATTGCTTGCCATTCCTAAAAGAAGGCTTGGTTGAAATTCTTTATTGATCCTTTTGATATTGCCTAGTTTGCGCTGTTTCTTAAAGAGCTCCCCAGTTAGATTGAATAAGGGTTTGATAAGGTTAGTAATAATCCATTCGCTTCTTTCAGAATGCTCATCCATCTCTTGTGCAAGTATCTTTGGAAAAGCAGGGTACTTTGCATTAAAATGAACGAGTTGTCTGACGACTACTTTTATCATCTGGATACCATCTAGATCCTTATGAATCTTTTTGGATTGCTCGAACTGACTTATGAATTCATTAGCTAGTCTCTTAATAGATGCTTTCCATAACTCTTCCTTATTGCCAAAGTAGTAATGGATAAGAGATCTTGCTACACCTGCTTTCTTGGTGATCTCTGTTGTCGTGGTTCCTGAATATCCCTTCTCTGCAAATATGTTAACCGCTACATCGCAAAGGTGCTCAATGTTAATCTCTGCATCAGCTGTAGGGCGGCCAGGTTTTCTTTTAACTCCATTAGTATTATTTCTCGGGCTTTTAGATGTAGAAGCGGGAATAGTGGTTTCCATATATCACATTCAGGTTATTGGCACACATGCCAAATAATACGCAATATGCAGCATTTGCGACAATTACCCAACTTTCGATATTGATTATTGACTATTGATACCTTTTAAAAAACACTATTAAGTGTTGCCTTTAGTCACTTTAATATTTTACATTTGGAAGCTAAAGCTATTGGCAAGAGTGCCAATAAGATCATCAATAAAACCATATAGGGTGCTTTGCGTTGAGAAAGAAAAATCATTAATTAGCACACTTGACTAAATATTAAAAAAGAACAAAATTTAACAATTATGGAAGCATATATCTATGATGCCATTCGCACAGTAAGGGGCAAAGGCAATAAGAAAGGAGCACTTAACACTGTTACACCTACACATCTTGTAACACAATGCTTGAAGGAGCTGAAGGAGAAACATGACTTTGATCCTGAGTTAGTAGAGGATGTTATATTAGGATGTGTCACCCAAGTGATGGATCAAGGGGCCAATATTGCAAAAACTGCTGCTCAACAATCTGGATATGGTGATCATCTATGCGGTGTTACGCTCAACAGATTTTGTGGATCGGGACTAGAATCTATTAATCAAGCTGCCGCATATGTAAAGTCTGGTTTTTCAGAACTTCTGATAGCAGGTGGAGTAGAGAGTATGTCTCGTGTAAAAATGGGTTCAGATGGCGGTGCACTTATGATGGACCCGGCTGTAGCACTACCTGGACATGCCATACCACAAGGCATCTCAGCGGATCTGATAGCTTCTAGATATGGCTTTAGCAGAAATGATGTTGATACATTCGCCGCAGAATCTCAAAGAAGAGCACTAGCGGCAGAAACAGAAGGATTATTTTCTTCAAGGATTAATGTTACTGATGTCAACGGTATAACTATGCTTGCAAAAGATGAAAATGTAAGACCTGGAACGACAGTGGAGACACTCTCGGGCCTACAGCCTTCATTTGCGATGATTGGAGAGATGGGAGGTTTTGATGCTGTGGCATTGGATAAATATCCTGAAGTAGAATTTATAGATCATGTACATCATGCAGGTAACTCATCTGCGATTGTAGATGGAGCGTCACTAGCGCTTGTGGGTAGCGAGGCAGTAGGGAAGAAGTTAGGCCTTAAGGCAAGAGCAAAGATTAAGTCCATTGGCGTCATGGGTACAGACCCAACGATGATGTTGACTGGTATTGCCCCTGCTTGTCGTAAAGCACTGTCAAAAGTGCAAATGGAAGTTGGTGACATCGATCTCTGGGAGATCAATGAAGCATTTGCAGTAGTTCCATTGAGAGCTATGCAAGACCTTGGTGTACCTCATGATATAGTAAATGTCAATGGAGGCGCTATCGCTCTGGGTCATCCGCTTGGCTCAACTGGATGTATGTTGATGGGTACACTTATTGACGAAATGGAGAGACAAGGTAAAGGGACCGGCATGGTAACACTTTGTATAGGTGGTGGTATGGGTATCGCCACAATTATAGAAAGAGTGTAATTAGAAAATCACAAATAGAATTAATTCAGATCCTTCTTAGATCTGAAAACCTGTTTATTTAGATAATTAGAAAAGAGAAATTATAAATGTCATTTAAAAATAAAATTCTTTCATACGACGTAGATGCCGATGGAATTGGGATAATTACTATCAACATGGAAGATCATCCAGCTAATTTATTTAGCCCTGACTTCATGGAGACTTTCTTCGATATTACCAAGAAAGCTATTGCTGACGACAAAGTAAAAGGAGTTATAGTTACTTCTTCACGTCGTATGTTCATGGCAGGAGCTGACCTTAAAATGCTCGAGAAAGAAGTAACAGATGCAGAAGCATTCTACCAAAACTCTCTTCAGATGCACAAGCATATGAGAGATATAGAGACTGGAGGGAAGCCATTTGTTGCAGCAATCAATGGCCATGCACTTGGAGGAGGCCTGGAGGTATGTTTAACCTGCCATTACAGGATAGCAGTTAACAATCCAAAGACTAAGATTGGATTTCCAGAGATCAAAGTAGGTCTTTTCCCAGGTGGTGGGGGTACTGCAAAAGCTCCTTACCTCATGGGATTACAACCAGCTATGATGGCTATCCTACAAGGAAAAAATCATACACCTGCTAAAGCAAAGTCTGCAGGTCTGATCCATGCTACAGTTGAGACTCAGGAAGAGCTGATTCCTGCTGCTAAAAAATGGCTCATGGAATCCCCAAGTGCTGTTCAACCTTGGGATGATCGAAAGCATAAGATTCCGGGTGGTGGTCTTTTTACACCCAATGGTGTTCAAACCATGGTCGGAGGTATTGGCAATGTGAGAAAGTTAACCCATGGAAACTATCCTGCAGCAGAGGCCATCTTAAGTGTTATCCATGATGGCATCCAAGTAAAGTTTGATAGAGCCCTTGAGATCGAAGCTAGATATTTCACCAAAGTGATCATGTCTAAAGAAGCAAAGAATATGATCCGCACAGGATTCTTTGCGATACAAGATGCTAGTAAAGGCAAAGCAAAGCCCGCAGGATATGACAAGTATGAGATCAAGAAGCTAGGAGTACTAGGAGCAGGTATGATGGGAGCTGGCATAGCTTATGTCTCTGCCTTTGCAGGTATGGATGTCGTATTAAAAGATGTGACGATTGAGGGCGCTGAGAAAGGAAAATCATACAGTACTGCACTACTCAAGAAACGAGTGAGCAGAGGAAAGATGACACAAGAACAAGCCGATGCAGTGTTGGCTCGTATACAGGCTACTGATGACCCAGAAGCCGTTAAAGGATGTGATATGGTGATTGAAGCTGTATTTGAAAATCCTGATCTTAAAGCTAAGGTGACAGCACAGACAGAAGCTGTTCTTGGAGTTGATAAGGTCTATGCTTCTAACACTTCGACGATTCCAATTACGTTATTAGCGAAGGCTTCAGATAGACCTGAAAACTTTATTGGTATTCACTTCTTTTCTCCGGTAGATAAGATGCCTCTTGTAGAGATTATAGTTGGAGAAAAGACCAATGATAGAGCTATAGCTGCGGCGATCGATTATGTCGTATCTATAAGAAAGACTCCTATTGTTGTCAATGATAGCAGAGGATTCTTTACTTCTAGGACATTTGGTACTTACTGTTCTGAAGGCGTGTTTATGCTTGAGGAAGGTGTACCTCCAGCGATGATAGAGAATGTAGCGAAGACCAAAGGAATGCCCGTCGGCCCATTGGCAGTAACAGATGAAGTATCATTGACATTGGGGATATTAGTTTACGAGAGTGATCCTAATCCTACTAAGCTTCCAGAGCAAGATAGATTTTATAAGATTGGAAAGACACTCGTAGACGACCATGGCCGTCATGGTAAGAAGAATAGTAAAGGGTTCTATGATTATCCAGATGGAGGTAAGAAGAGGTTGTGGCCAGAACTGAAGAATATATTCAAGTCTGATGTCGAGACATTGGACAAAGAGACAGTTGGAAAGCGCATGTTGCACCGTATGGCTCTTGAGACATTTAGATGTCTAGATGAAGGAGTATTGACATCTACAAAAGATGGAGATATAGGAAGTATCATGGGATTTGGATTTCCGATATATACAGGAGGAGCATTATCCTATATCGACTATGTAGGTATGGATGAGTTCATTGCTGATTGTGATGATTTCACATCTAGATTTGGTGCGCGATTCTCTGTTCCAGATAGTCTAAGAGCTTTCGCTAAAGAAGGAAAGTCTATCCATGAGTACGGAAACAGTGCTAAAAGTAAGTCGGAGATCAAAGCAATGAAAGAACCAGAGCTGGTATCTTATGCTAACTCTATAGGCATAAGTGCTACGGTTGATGATTTGAAAAAAGATACACTGGCTAAGGTATATGCTCAACTAGGATATTAAGATTTTCATGAAAAAAATGAAAGGCCTGTAGTATTATTTCAGGCCTTTTTTGTTGTTTAATAACTTATGAAAAAAGTATCCTACATACTTCTGACAATTTTTCTGCTGATTTTTTTTGTGGGAGTCTTTGGCTTTATCAATCAAGAGAAGTTAGTCGATCGATTCATCAGTAGACAATCTGATGCTGTCAGTTATAGATATGAACTCTTGGATGACAATGATGACATCAAGTTGGTAACAGTCGGTACCGGGTCACCGCTACCAGGTCAAAGAGTTAGATCTTGCAATGCTGTCTTTGTCGGAGGGAAGTTTTTTGTTTTTGATGTAGGTCCAGGTTCGGCTCGAGCCATTGAAAATCTCAGGTTACCAATGGATCGTCTGGATGGGATATTTATC
>CAZRXJ010000106.1:0-6701 GCA_964604025.1 uncultured Saprospiraceae bacterium
CCATCCTTAGTAACTGGGGTAATGACAATATCTAATCCCGACATTGACAATGTAAGTACAAGAGAATTCTGGACAATTTCAGGTAGTAATGAGACAACGATAACCATGACTTGGGATCAGCTCAGCAATGTTGAAGATCTGGTTGATGGAGACCTTAATAAATTGACTGTTGTTGGATGGACTGGTGATGATTGGGATATTATCCCAACAGATGTCAATTCATTTATGATTCAAAGTAATTCGCAAAATATATTTGATGAGGATGTAACAACGAGCTTCAATATAGGATCTATGACTACCAATACTGCAGTTGAACCTGATGATTATGTTCTTTTTACACTAGGATCTCTATTAGTACCAAGATCGAGTGCTGTTGAAGATGGCGATATTAGTGTATCTCCTAATCCTGCCAGACTTGGTACACCAACATTCGTTGCTTATGACCTAGTAGGTAAATCTGGGAAAATGGAAATTTATGACGGTTATAATCGTCTTGTCTTTTCAAAAACTTTAGATAAAGAAAAAGGTAATATTCAGCTGCCTGAGCTAAATCTAAGTGATGACAGATATATTGTTACCTTGATAGAAAGAGACGGTTCGAAGACGTCTAAGATACTGATAGTGATAAAATAATAAGAGATCTAACAACCGATTATTACTAGAAGGGAATCATAGAAATATGTTTCCCTTCTTTGATTATTGTCAATTCTTCTTTTTACTGAATGAGGAATATTCTATTTTTGAGCACTAATTTAATTTATGACGGAACAAGATATTTTTAGTGGGTTAAACGAAGTGCAGCTCGCTAAACTCAAAGATGCGCTTGGATTAATAACTATCCTAGTTGCTGGAGCAGATGGAACCATTGATGAACAAGAGCTTAACTGGGCTGAAAAATTAACTCATATTAGAACTTATGTCGAGCCTGCAGAACTCAATGCGTTTTACGAAGAAGTTGAGAAAGATTTTGACGGTAGTTACAAGGATTTTCTTAAAGAGTTGCCAGACGCAATTGCCGATAGAGAAAAAGAAATATCTAAAAGGCTTGGTGAGCTTAATCATGTGTTAGCTTGTTTACCTAATTCTGTAGCGTACCAACTATATACTAGTTTTACTTCATTTGCTAAGCATATCGCTAAAGCCAGTGGAGGATTCTTAAGATTTGGAAGTATTAGTAGCGAAGAGAAGCAGTGGATTAATCTTCCAATGATTAATCCTATAATATTAGAAGTAGAAGACGAAGAAGAACATTCTGAGCAACCCAGTTGATTTTACCAATTGCTTATCTTTCAATATAGATCAGGCAAATAGAAAGACTTTTTTCTAAACACTCAATTTCATAATTAGATGGAGTTATATAGTAAAATGTTACGGTCTACTTTTCAGATTATAATAGTTGTGTTTGCTTTTTTAGTAGGCATAACATCATGTGAGCCAAAAAAGGTGAGCCAAGGGGATAGTGCCAAAACTATCCAAGTAGCAGTAGAGGAAGAGACCCAATCTCAAATCAATGATATAAATAAGCAAATACCTATAGACAAAGTTGAAAATGGAGAAATTGTTGCTATTGAACCTGGAGGAGATATTATAGACGATGAATCTATTTCAGAGGCTGTTCAATCAAACCGTGAAGAAAACTCGTCACGTGAAACGATTAATAAGACTACGACTTCTTTTCAAGAAAAAACAACAATTCTTAAACAAGAAACTGCCATATCAGACCATACAGACAATAGCAAAATAATAAAGGAGCAAAATGATATGGTTTCAAGTGCACAAGAACCTTCAACCACTGATGTCAAAGAAGCGGTTGAAGTAAGATTACCTATCAAAGAAGAAGTATCTGTCAAAGAAGAAGTATCTGTCAAAGAAGAAGTATCTGTCAAAGAAGAAAAGCCACAATTGGTTCAGAAAGCTCAAAAGAAAATAAACATTCATGATCAATGGCAAAGTATAATCAGTCAACACGTATCTAACCACGGGGTTGTAGATTATAAGTCAATTAAAGCCGTTGAGTCTAAGTTAGATACTTATCTGGAAGCTCTAAGTAATAATGTACCATCTAAAACTGATAAGTCAGCAGCTGCCAAAGCTTTCTGGATTAATGCATATAATGCTTTTACCATCAAGTTGATAGTCAGTAATTACCCATTGAAGTCCATAACAGACCTGGAGGGAGGCAAACCATGGGATAAAAAATGGGTTAAACTTGGTTTCAATACCTATTCATTGAATAACATCGAGCATGATATACTTAGACCTATATGGAAAGATGCTCGAATACATTTTGCAGTTAATTGTGCAGCTAAATCTTGCCCGCCATTAGGAAATGTTGCATTTACGGCAAGGAACAGTGATAAATTATTAGAACAATTAACAAGATCCTTTATCAATAATAAAATTAGTAACACTATATCCACTAATGGTTTGACCTTGTCAAAAATATTTGATTGGTACAAGGCTGATTTTGGTGACTTGGCGGGCTTTATTGATAAGTATACGACACTTGACATTCCTTCAACTGTTAGCATCTCTTATAATGACTACGATTGGTCATTAAATGACAAATAAACACTATATATAGTAAGCTAACTGTCAATTATATATCAGTCAGAACTCCTCTAAAAGACTAATGCGTTAACAATGGTTATTTAGAAGTGTAAAAGCAGTATATTTGCGGCTCTTAAAAAAGACCTAAATAATATATTAATGCAAGGAAAAGGATTTGTCAAGTTTCTATTGATAGCCTTGACAGCAGTCTGTGTACTGCAGTACATATACATGATACCTACGTATAATGTTGAAAAAGACGCTGAAGCACATGCTGAGTCGCTTGTCTCTAACCTGCCCGATGGTAGTATAGAACGAATCACTAAGAAGCGTGCCTTCAATGCAGCGTACCTAGACTCAATGTCAAGTGAAGAGATCTTCAACATACCATTGCTAAAGAGCTTCACTTATGATGAGTTGAAACAACAAAACTTAGCGCTTGGATTGGATCTTAAAGGTGGACAAAGCGTAGCACTTCAAGTAAATATGAGAGACCTTGTATCTGAGATGTCCGGCGGCGTTAAAGACCCAACTTTTATTGAAGCTCTTGATAATGCCAATGCTGCCCTTAAGAATTCATCGTCCAACTTTGTGACATTGTTTGTTCAAGAATTTTCTAAAATAGCCGATGGCAAAAAATTAGCTCGTCTATTCTTAGGTAAAAATTCTAAAGTGAGAGACGAGCTAACAGCTGATGCATCTGATGGAGAGGTGGCAAGAATCTTAAGAGATAAGACAAGTGGTGTTGTCAATCTGACTTTTAATCGATTGAAGCAAAGGATAGACAAACTCGGTGTAGCTCAACCCAATGTGTCTTTAGACGCGGCAAGAGACATTATCCTTGTAGAACTTCCTGGTATTGATAATCCAGAGAGAGCTAGAAACTTCTTGTCTGCGAGTGCACAATTAGAGTTCTGGGATGTCTGGAATATGAATGATCCTGGTATCGCACCTGCTTTTCAACAAGCAGATCAATTGTTGAAGACAAAGTTTGCATTAGAAGAAGAAGTTGTTGAGACCCAGTATGATACAACTTATACATATACCCGTGATTCTATTGGTAATGTCATAGATTCTGTTCAGTCTATCAATGAGATTACTCAAGACCCAAGAGCTAATATAGGCCCATTACTGTCAATATTTTCTCCAAGCCCTGCTGTTCAGACAGCAACTGTGGGGACGGCTAATAAAAACCAAAGAGATACAATTTCTGCATTATTGAATTTACCAGAGGTAAGAGCTTTGTTTCCTAAAAACGGAAAGTTTTTATGGGCTGCAGATCCAATATTAGATCAGACTACTCGATTGGCGACTACGGATTATGAACTGTACTTTGTCAAAACTGTTCCGGGTAGCGATAGAGCAAAAATAGAAGGTGATGTAATAACGTCCGCCTCTCAATCACCAGACCCGCTGACAGGACAGATCCAGGTAACAATGTCTATGGATAGTAGAGGTGCAGCAGCTTGGGCGCAGATGACAACTGCGGCATCTCAGGATAATAATAGACAGTTGGCCATAGCACTTGATAACGAGATAGTATCTGCTCCGCGTTCTAACGAGCCTATCACTGGTGGTAGAACTGCGATATCTGGTAATTTTACCATTGCTGATGCCACAGATCTTGCTTCTATACTTGAAGTAGGTAAGCTACCGGCAAAAGTAGATATCATACAAGAGAATACAGTAGGACCTTCATTAGGAAAGAAGAATATCGATAGAAGCTTTAAGTCATTAATATTTGGACTTATAATAGTCTTGATTTTCATGGTATTGTACTACGGAGGAGCAGGTTTGGTTTCTATTATCGCGTTGATAGCAAACATGTTTTTCATATTTGGAGCGTTAGCATCTATTGGTACTGTTTTGACCATTCCTGGATTTGCCGGGATTGTGTTGACCATTGGTATGGCAGTTGATGCTAATGTGATCATATTTGAACGAGTGCGTGAAGAGCTCAGATCCGGAAAGTCCATGTTGGCTTCAATACAAGATGGATTTAGTAATTCTTATTCTGCCATTATAGATGCCAATGTAACAACTATTCTAGTCGCGATCATCTTGGCCTGGTTTGGATTAGGCCCTATTAAGGGATTTGCAGTTGTATTAATCATCGGTGTGTTGTCATCACTATTCACGGCAGTATTGCTTGGAAAGTTGATGATTGACTGGTGGACACAATCAAAGGGTAATCAAATAAGTTTCTGGACAGGTTGGTCTAAGAATGTATTTGCGAACCTCAATATCGATTGGATCGGCAAAAGGAAGATAGCATATGTGATATCAGGTACCATAATAGTGCTTGGGATAGCATCTATGGCAATGAGAGGATTTGACCTCGGCGTTGATTTTACCGGTGGATACTCGTACAATGTTCAATTCGAACAAGGTGTTGATGTATCGGCACAGCAGTTGAGAGAGACGTTAACAGGTCCATTTGGTGGAGAACCAGTTGTAAAATCAGTTGATGTTGCTAACACTTATCAGATAGTTACATCATATCTGATAGATGATATAGATCAAGAGGCGCCTAAAAGAGTTCTTGCGAAGTTACATGAAGGGATCAATGGTATAGTCGGTGGTGGATTGACAATGGATGACTTCAAGAGTACAGATAATATAAATGGTACACACATTACTTCTACTAGTAAAGTCGGTCCGACGATAGCAGATGATATCAGTAATGATAGTAAGTATGCTGGGATATTTGCCTTACTGGCGATCTTCTTATATATCTTGATAAGATTTAACAAATGGCAATTTAGCCTTGGGGCGGTCGCTGCATTGTTTCATGATTCTCTTATTGTATTAGGACTTTTCTCGATATTTTGGGATAGAATACCTGGCTTAGCTCTTGAGATAGATCAAGTCTTTGTCGGCGCCTTGCTTACTGTAATTGGTTATTCTATCAATGATACCGTGGTTGTTTTTGATAGAATCAGAGAATATTTAGGTATTTATACCAATAAGTCTACAGATGAGGTGCTCAATCTTGCTATCAATAGTACATTTAGTAGAACAATTGTTACATCATTGACTACATTATTTGTGGTATTGATTCTATTGATTTTTGGTGGTGGAAACATCAAGGGATTTGCGTTTGCTATGATCGTTGGTGTTGTTGTTGGAACCTATTCTTCAATATTCGTAGCCACACCCATAGTAAGGGATTTTTCCAATGAATTGAGAAGCCGAAAGAAAGAAGAGAAAAAGAAACATTTTTCTAAGGCTATAAAGCCTTAGTAGTGTTAGAAAACAAATAATTAAAAGGGTTGCAGGAATTTTTCTGCAACCCTTTTTTGATGCGAAATTGCTACGGTATTCGTTATAAGTATAAATCATATCGCTTTAGCGAAATGCTTTAATTCATCCTATATTTACATAGATCAGTAAATAAATATGCAAACGGTCTTCTTCTGCAACAAATTTTCAAGAACGGACAAAGAGCTTATGACATGTATATACAAGATAAGCTTCATATTCAGTCTTATGATTATCTATTCATCTTGTAGCACAACTAAGAAAATAAAAGATGGACGTACTGCATTTCAACAAAAACAGTATGCAGTAGCAGTGAACTACTTAGAGGCTGATGCTGAGCGAACTCAAGGATCGCCGGAATATGCTGAGATAGCCTATTTGCTAGGTGAATCTTATAAAAACCTGAATGAGTCAGCTTTATCTATGAAGTGGTATATCGAAGCTGCCAAAAACGAGTATGGACCTGAAGCTTTCTGGGAAATGGCCTATGCCTTAAAGAAAAATGAGCGATACGAAGATGCGATATTGAGTTTTAGAAGGCTAGATAAGATGGTTGATCGACGAAGAGAGATTGCACTTGAGATCGAAAAATGTAAACAAGCTCAAAGATGGAAGCAAGAAAATAGTGAGCATGAATATATTGTTGAGGCTATATTACTCAATAGTGATGAATCAGATTATGCTCCTTCTATATGGCAAGGGAATAAGATTGTATTTACTTCTGACAGACTCGAGAATGGTACTGATACATATGCTTGGACAGGTAATTCTTATTCTGATATTTATGTAAGTGATATATATGAATATCAAGCAATACCGCTTGATGATAATATCAACTCGCCAAATAATGAAGGTACTTCGACCTTTACCTCAGATGGGAAAACGATGTA